>DATMRM010000356.1:0-8863 GCA_035566155.1 Steroidobacteraceae bacterium
CACGTGTTTACATCCCATGGGCGTGCCGGCGACCGGCTTGAGCAGAAATGGCGGCGGTGCCGATGACGAGGATGTAGATGAAAATTGCGATCGTTTCCGATGCCTGGCGACCGCAGATCAACGGCGTCGTCACGACCTTAGGTAAGACCGCTGAGGCCGCCGAGCGGCTCGGCCACACGGTCGAAGTGATCAGCGCCGACGGATCGGCTTCCATCGCCTGCCCGAGCTACCCTGAGATTCGCCTGGCGATCCGTCCGGGGCGCTTGGTGCGCCAGCGGCTGCGCCAGTTCGCGCCGGAAATGATTCATATCGCGACCGAAGGTCCTCTGGGACTGGCGGCGCGCAACCACTGCGTCCGAAGCAAGCTCACGTTCACGACTTCCTATCACACCCAGTTTCCGGACTATGCGAATGCGCGCTGGGGTGTGCCGGCCTCGTGGGGGTATTCGTATCTGCGCTGGTTTCATAAGCCCGCGGTACGGACCCTGGTTGGAACCGAAACCGTTCGCACCAATCTGCATGCCTGGGGATTCAGCCATCTGGTGCCCTGGTCGCGCGGCGTGGATACGACGCTGTTTCGCCCCGATCCGCAAGCGCGGGCGATGGCGAACGCGCGCTGGCCACGTCCGATCATGTTGTACTCCGGCCGCGTAGCCGTCGAGAAGAACCTCGAAGCGTTTCTGCGCTTGCAGCTGCCCGGAACCAAGCTGATTGTGGGTGACGGGCCGGCACGGGCAACGCTTCAGAGCCGCTACCCAGACGCCGTGTTTCTGGGCTATCGCTTCGGCGCCGAACTGGCGTGGCATATGGCAGCGGCCGACGTCTTCGTCTTTCCGAGCCGTACCGATACATTCGGAATCGTGATGCTCGAAGCGATGGCCTGCGGTGTTCCTGTCGCGGCCTACCCGGTGCAGGGACCCCTCGACGTGGTTCGCGACGGCGTTACCGGCGTGCTCGATGAGGACCTGGCCAGTGCGGTGCAGCGCGCCTTGCGCCTCGATACGAAGCAATGCCGCGCGTTCGCTCAGCTGCAGAGCTGGGAACGTTGCACCCGTCAATTCATCGGGCATCTGGCGCCGGCCTGCGAGCGCCCCGCCCTGCAGCGGCTGCGCGCGCAGGATCAGGGTGCCGCAGTTGCGCAGCTGAAGAAAGGCTGAGCGCGGCCGCAAGCGCACCCTCATCGATTGGGGTAGGCTCTCGACCCCATGAAACACCGAACATTGCTGCTATCCCTGTCGATGGGCGCTGCCTGTGCCGTATCTGCTGCCACCGCTCCTGCTGCCGGGGTCGATCCGGCGCGTCTGCTTCAGCACATCAAGGTGCTGGAATCGGATGAGTTCGAGGGACGCCTACCGGGTACCGTCGGTGAGCAGAAGAGCGTCGCCTACATCACCGGACAGTTCAAACAACTGGGCCTGACTGCGGGCAATCCCAACGGCACGTACCTGCAGGATGTACCGCTGGAAGGAATCGCCGGCTCACCCTCGATGGCACTGACGGCCGGTGGGCGGGCGATTCCGATGGAACACGGCCACGATTTCGTCGCCAGCACCTATCGCATCGTGCCGCAGGTATTGATCAGCAATTCGCCGCTGGTGTTCGTCGGTTACGGTGTGCAGGCCCCGGAATACAACTGGGATGACTACAAGGGTCTGGACGCGCATGGCAAGACTCTGGTGATGCTGATCAACGACCCTCCGGTGGAGGATCCGAAACACCCGGGGCAGCTCGATGACAAGGTCTTCAAAGGCAAGGCCATGACCTACTACGGCCGCTGGACCTACAAGTTCGAAATGGCGTCCAAGCTGGGCGCCGACGGCGTGCTGATCGTTCACGAAACGATTCCGGCCGCTTACGACTGGTCGGTGGTCGAACACTCGTGGAGCGGTGAAGCGTTTGTGCTGGCCGATGCCAACGGCAATGCCCACAGTGTTCCGGTACAGGGCTGGATCACGCTCGACAAGGCCAGAGCGCTGTTCGCGCAGTCCGGTCAAAGTTTCGAGGCACTGAAGGTCAAGGCCGCCAGCCGCGAGTTCAAGCCGGTCGCGCTCAATGCGACCGTGAGCGTCTCGATCCAAAACAAGCTGCGCGACGTGCATTCACACAACGTCGTGGCATCGCTTCCGGGCAGCGATCCGAAACTCTCGCACGAGTGGATCGTCTACACCGCGCACTGGGATCACTTCGGACGAAATCCGTCGCTATCGGGCGATCAGATCTTCCACGGCGCGGTCGACAACGGCTCTGGCGTTGCCAGTATTCTGGAGATCGCGCGCGTGTTCAGTGAAACCCGGCCGAAACCGAAACGCTCCATTCTGTTCATGGCGGTCACCGCGGAGGAGCAGGGCCTGCTGGGCTCAAAGTACTACGCCGAACATCCGCTCCATCCGTTGAATGAAACCCTCGCGGATCTGAATATCGACAGCGTCGGCACCTGGGGCCGCGCCCGCGACCTGCAGGTCATTGGGTTTGGGCAAAGCAGCCTGGATGATGATCTGGCACAGGTGCTGAAGAGCGAGGACCGTGTGATGGTCCCGGATCAGCAACCCGAACAGGGTGGTTATTTCCGTTCCGACCAGTTCAGCTTCGCGCGCGTCGGCGTACCGGGCCTGTTTCTAAGTCCGGGAGTGGACGTCATCGGTAAGCCCGCAGGTTTCGGCCAACAGCAGCGTGACGAGTACGAAGCGCATCGCTATCACTCGCCGGCAGATCGGGTGTACCCGGATTGGGATCTGTCCGGCGCGGCGCAGGATGACACCGACCTGTACAAGATCGGGCTGGCGCTATCGGCGGCGGCGCACTGGCCGGAATGGCGCGCGGATTCCGAATTCCGCGCGATCCGGATTCAGTCGCTGGCCACGCGCAGCAAGGCCGCGCTGGACCACTAGCGCCTAGTAAGCGTAGTAAGGCCCGGTGGTGCCACCCGCCGCGGCGCCATCGATCGCGATGAACACATGGCGGCCAAAGAAGAACGGCAAGCCGAAGTCGAAGTCATTGTTCAACATGTCGGTACCGGTGCTCGTGGCCGCGGTTCCGGCCACGTCGTTGAATGCGAAGTTGGTGTTGGACAGCGTATTCAGATTGGCGACCTGGAACGAGACGTTGCTCATGATGCCGTTGCCGCCCTGATTGGTAGCGGAGAGCGTGACGGTCGAGGCCGGGCAATAGAAGTCGGTATTTCCCGAGCAGGTCGCAAGCGAAGCGTCTGCAAAATAGTAGGCGTTCGAGCCAGAGTCGATGAAGCTGCTGTTGAGCGTCTGGCCGTTGAAAGTCGTGGTGAAGAACGAGTTCTGACTCAACGTCAGCACCGCAGCACCGCCCAGCCCGTTATTGCTTTGCGTGCCGATGCCGAATATCAGCGAGCCGCTGACGGATGCCGAGCCCGAGGCTGCAATGGACGGAAGTTCGATGATCACGCCGTTGTTGTCGGTGGTGAAGGACACCACCGGATTGCGCGTCTGCGCAGTCTCCGGCACCGGGGTCGGTGTGCAGACATTCGCAGTCGAATTGCAGCTGTAATAGACGTCGTTCTGGTCGGTGCAACCGCCGCCCGCAGAGGCGCAGGTCTCGCAGCCCTGGCCGCAATCGTCGGGGAAAATGCCGACGCCCAGAATGCCGTTCGCATGCAGTGCTGCCAGCGAATCGAGCGATGTGTTGGAGGTCAGTGACGTGCAGGCTGTGGGAACCGTGGGATTGTAGGTGTTGTTGTCGTTCAGCACGTTGATCGGAATGCTGCTCGCCGTCTCACCGTTGATCTTGATGGTCGCGGTCGCGAGCGGACCCCAGGTGTAGCCGTCGACAAACGGAATGCACTCGGCCAGCGTGTTGTTCGCATTGGCGGGATCGGCCGTGTTCGGCAGCGTCAGGCCCGCCGACGCCAGGGCCGAGGCCAGCACACGGATTCCGTAGGAGCCCGTATCGACCAGCAGACCGTTGATGGTTGCGCAGGTGCTGGTATTGGGCTGACAGATCATGACGTTGGCGTACGGAATATTGATGTTGTTCTGACCGTTCGGGCCGGGTCCGACCGTCAGTGCGGTCAGATTGGTGAGTACCGCAGGAGGCGGGGTCGACACGCCGCCGCCGCTGCCGCCACCACCGCCGCATCCGGTCAGAACGCAAACGCCGAGCAACACGCTCCAGATATGACGTCGCATCGTAAGCCTCACTTTATTGAAGAGCAGCGAGGAAGACCCCGGAGGGCACCAGACTCGGCACGTACGCCTTGCCGTGATAGGCGCGCATGCGTCCCAGGGCCTGCGCCACGAAGTCGGACTGCGTCACGCTGAATATGCGGTGCATCCCGAGGGTCGCGTTGGACGCGGCCGCGCTCTGATACTGCTTGTAGTAGGAACCGAACAGCTGCTGAAGATTCGGTGGAAAAGGTCCGCGCCAGGTGACAGCGAACACCTGGCCGTGGGGCGTCACGTACTCGCGAATCAGCGTGCCGCCGCTGGTGGTGATCTCGTGCAGATCGTATTGCTGCATCGAAGTGGTCTGCAACTGGCCGTGCATCATGGCGCGATCGGCATTGACCGAGCGCACATCCCCGCCGAGCGCGGCGAAGGCCGGTGCCTGCCAAAGAAGGATCGCCAGTGCCGGACCGAGTAGCTGGGGTTTCAATCTCATGGTGCAGTCACCCGCGAAGCGAGGTTGTTAGGAGGATAGCTTGCCAAAATTGTCGCGCTTGACATGAGACGGCAATCACTTTCGTCGAAGTTGCCGTCAGGAAACTGACGCCATCTGGCGACAGTGAGTCCATCCGGGAGGCATTCTATCCGCCAAGGTGGATGATCGCTTTCCCACGTGTATGGCCAGCCTGGCTATACCCCCACGCCTGCAGGACATCCTTCAGTTCGAAGGTCCGGTCGATATTAACGGAGAATCGACCGTCGCGCGCCCAGTCTGCAAGCTGCCCAAGCGCCCTTCGGGTCGAGGTCAACGCAGGATCTCGTGCCACGCAAATGACCCCTCGGCCGGCGCACTGCGCAGCCTCCGGCAGGCCGGCAACCGACACCAGATAGCCCCCACGCTTCGTGACTGCCAGCCCCCGATAAGCGTTGTCGGCATCCACCGCGTTGACAACGACGTCCACATTTCGCACCAGCTCCTCGAAATGCTGGCTGTTGTAGTCGATGACGCGATCGGCTCCGATCTGGTGAAGATAGGCGGCATTGCGAGCCGATGCAGTCGCTGTGACATGTGCGCCTTGCATTCTGGCGATCTGCACGGCGGCGGAACCGACCCCGCCCGCACCGCCCAACACCAGGACATTCTGGCCGCTGTGTACCCGGGCGATATCCATCAGCATTCCCCAGGCGGCGAGCCCCGCATGTGGAATGGCGGCCGCCTTTTCCGGCGACAAATCATCGGGCCTTCGTATCACGTCCTTTGCCGATACGGCGACGTACTGAGCGTACGTCCCGCCGTGCCGCGACCACAGCAGTACCGCATCGCCCACCGTGAAGCCGCTCACTGCAGGCCCGAGCGCCGCAATGATTCCGGCCGCATCGAGTCCCGGAATCGCGGGCTGCCCGTCGCGCGGCCTTCCGATGCTCGGATCCTCGGGTTTGCCGCTGGCGCGCTTCCAGTCGGCCGGGTTGACCGAGGCGTACTGCAGTCTGACCAATACTTCACCGGCGGCGGGGCTCGGGCGCGGTACGGCCTGTATGCGAAGGGTGCTACCGGTAACGACCGCGGCCTGCATGCTCGCTGTGCCGGCGGCATGCGATTGTGCGGATGCGATCGCAAGCCCGACACTGATGAGAAGAAGCGAGATCCGCAATGGTAAGCACCCTCCCGCGACATCCTGCCACGGAAGGGTCTATTCATGAAATGCCGCCCGACTTCAGAATCTGAAGGCCCCGGTCAGCCATAGGGCATTGGAGCGGTTGGTGTCCTGAATGTTGAATTCCTGATATTCCAGGCGGATCGGAATCACCCGAGCGACCACCACGCCCAACCCCGCACCCCACTCGACATGATTGAATGTGTCGCTTGAGGAGCCGAAACTGGCGCCGGGAACATCGAGATTGCGCCGATAGCGATAGATGTAGTCGCCGCCTTCGGCAAACAGTTCGAACCAGCCGATCGGCAGCGTTGCCACCAGCTCGGGCGACCAGCCGTCGATGCGACTGCCGGCAACCACGCCTGGCGCGATGACGTTGCGGTTGGTGCCCAGATTGATGTAGCTGCCCTCGAGCGCGATGAACGGCGCAAAACGGTAACCGGCGAAGACCTTGAAGGCGGTGTCGTTGGCGGAGTAGTGATTGATGACGTTGCCGAACTCCTGGGCATTGTCGATGCGAACATTATATTGACCGACGCCACCGCCTACGTACGGACCCATATAGGGTCCCTCGCCGTAGAGAGGGCCGGTACTCTGCTGCGCATGGGCCGGCATCGTTGCTAGCATCAGCGTGACGGCCATCGCGGTGAGAGCCGTAGCGGACTGGAGCAAATGACGCATGTGCCGTTCCTCGTTCGGTAGAAGGGGTGCCAGTGTTGGTCAAGCGGATCGCGCGCATCAGTGCGCGAACGGCTGCTCTGTGCGTCGGAGATTGGCTGTGCCGCTGTAGGCCCCTTGCCCGTAGGAGGACGCTGATGGAGAAAAGCGACGCCCAGGCCCAGCGGCCCGACTGGCGCGCGATACTCGCGGAGCTAGGCGGCCTGTCGCAGTCGATGCGTGGTGGACCGGGGTACCGGGGACCGCGCAGCGATCACTTCGATGGTGAGCGCTTCTTCAATCCCGGAGCGCGCTCTGGCAAGAGCTTCGGGGAATTTCTGCGGTGGCAGCGAACACGAGCGCAGGTGCCGTGGCCGGCGTGGCGAGCATACCAGGTGGTCGCCAACCCGCCCTCGAGCGTCAATGTGGGCGACGTGGCCGTGACGTTCATCAACCACATGACGTGCCTGGTGCAGATGGGCGGCTTCACACTGATCACTGATCCGGTCTACTCGATGCGCGCCAGCCCCGTACAGTGGGCCGGACCAAAGCGCGTGCACGCACCCGGCCTGCCGTTCGAGCGCTTGCCACGCATCGATGTCGTGTTCGTGAGCCACAATCACTATGATCATCTGGACCTGCCAACGCTGAAACGTCTGGCGCGCTCGCAGGCTGCGCTGTTCGTCACCGGACTGGGCAATGGCAGTTTCCTGCGCGAGCAGGGCATCACGCATGTCCTGGAGCTGGACTGGTGGGGTCAGGCGATCCTGCCGCACGCCATCCTGATGTTCACGCCGGCGCAGCACTGGTCGAGTCGCGGATTGAGCAACCGCAATCGCACACTCTGGGGAGGACTGTGGGTGAGCGCGGGCGAGCGCACACTTTATTTTTCAGGAGACACCGGGTACACGCCGCTGTTCGCGCAGCTGCGCCGTCACCGCGGATCGCCGGATCTGGCGCTGCTGCCGATCGGCGCTTATGAGCCGCGATGGTTCATGTGTGATCAGCACATGAACCCGCAGGAAGCGGTACGCGCCCACATGGATCTGGGCGCTCGCAACAGCGTCGGCACGCACTTCGGCTGCTTCCAGCTCACCGACGAAGGCATCGATGAACCGGTCATCGATCTGGACCGTGCGCGGCGCGAGCAGGGACTCACTGCGGGCGAGTTCTACGCACCCCAGCCGGGAGAGACCTTGCTGTGGCGTCCGGGCGCACGTGCGCTGCACGTGGTCGCATGAATGCGCTGCGCCGTATCACGTTCGCAGCGCTGCTCGGTGCGACCACGCTGGCGGCCGCCGCCAGCAGTACGATTCAGATCACGGACGCGTGGATCCGCTGGCTGCCGGGCAACCTGCCAGCAGGCGGCTATTTGACGGTGATCAATTCCGGTGATCACCCGGTCGGTCTGATCGGAGCATCCAGTCCGGACTATGCCCGCGTGACACTGCATCAAAGCCGGCAACAGGGCGGCGTGGCCAGCATGGTGCCTGTGGGCGCCGTGACGATTTTGCCGCACTCGACGCTGGCCTTCGAAGTGAAGGGCTATCACTTCATGCTCGAGCAGCCCAAAAAACCGCTCAAGCCAGGCGATCACGTGATCATCACACTTCAGTTTGATTCGCGGTCATCGATAGCGGTGCAATTCGAGGTACGGGCTGCAGCCGCGTCATGAGCTTATGAGGACCCAGCGGTCGCGGGCGGGTGAGCCCGCCGGGGTAGAATGCCCAGGCAATGAGCGCGCAACCGGCGGCCAATCTGTTCAGTACCAGCGCGGCGCAGGGTGGTGCCGAAGCGGCCACGCGCCTGCGCGAGATTCCTTACAACTACACGTCGTTCTCAGATCGGGAAATCGTGGTGCGTCTGCTCGGCGAGGGCATGTGGGCACTGCTGGACGAGTTGCGCCACGAGCGCCGCACCGGCCGCTCGGCCCGGATGCTGTATGAGGTGCTGGGTGATGTCTGGGTCGTGCAGCGCAATCCCTATCTGCAGGATGACCTGATCGACAACCCGAAGCGGCGACGGTTACTGGTGTCCGCACTCTATCACCGCCTGGCCGAAGTGGATGGTCGCCGCAATGCCGGTGCAGATGCCGAGCGGTTTGTGCGCGTCGGTGAACTGCTGGAAGCGGTGCGCGCGGCGGTGCGCAGCTTCGAAATGCAGTTCGCGGCCTGGGTTCAACTGCGGCGCAAGGCGCGGCGCGCACTGGCCCGCCACACGCGCGCGGACAACATCCGCTTCGATGCCTATGCGCGGGCCTGCCACGTCACCGATGCGACCGACTGGCGCGTGGAATACCCGTTCGTGGTGTTGATGCCTGACTCCGAAGCACAGATTCCCGGACTGGTACGCGACTGCATCGAGCTGGGTTTCACGCTCATTCCGCGCGGCGGTGGTACCGGATATACCGGCGGGGCG
>DATMRM010000357.1:0-2816 GCA_035566155.1 Steroidobacteraceae bacterium
AACACGAAATCCTCGGTGAGCAGGTGCGTGAGCAACTGATCTACTACCCAACCGTCACTCGCGAGCTGTTTTCTAACAGCGGTCGCATTACCAATCTGATCGACGCCGGAACGTTGTTCTCCGACACCGGACTACCGCCATTTTCGCCCGAACGCGACCGCATCATGCTGTGCGGGAGCTCCGCGACGCTGCGCGACACGCGCGCCTTGCTCGAGGCATGTGGCTTCGATGAGGGCAGCCAGTCGGCTCCTGGACACTATGTGGTCGAGCGGGCCTTCGTTTCATGACCCGGGCGGCAAGCCAGCGTCATTCACCTTTGATACATCGCCATTGAGAGAATTAGTCATGAACAGAATCAAAACTCTTTTCGCTACCGCGCTCGTTGCGGTTGCCTCTGCGTCAGCGCTCGCAGCGCCGACCGATCCAGCCGGCTTCTGGACGACACCCACAATTCAGGGCTACGGCAACATGCACTATCTGCCCGACAGCGCGTTCAAACCACAGCCTGGCCATACCTACAAGGTGGTCTTTGCGCTGACTGAGGCCGCCGCACAGCCTGACAAGGCCAACCCAGCGCTGGATCACGTGGCGCGCACGGTCAATCTCTACGCCGCTTCAGGTGTACCACTGGCGAAACTGAAATTCGTAGCTGTTGCGTATGGCGCGGCGACACCGATCGCGCTCGACGATGCGCACTACCGGGCAGCGTTTGGCGTGCCCAACCCCAATCTCCCGCTGATTGCCGAGCTCAAGAAGGCCGGCGTGACGATCGCGGTATGCGGGCAGGCAGTGGCCGAGCATCATTTCCAGTACGACTGGATCAATCGGGATGTCACGCTTGCGCTGTCCGGCCTGACCACTGTCACTGCGCTCCAGCAGCAGGGTTACGCGCTGATGCAACTGTAACTGCACGTTCGTCGCGCGCGCGGGTGGTGCGAACTGCCGTGCAGTGCGCGTACCTTCGTTGATCATCTGGAGTCCACTGTATGTCAACCATCAACCGAAACACGCTTGCCTTGTGCATGATGAGCGCCATCGGCGCCCTCATCATCGGATCAGCCCATGCGGAGGGCGAGCCGGCACCCGGCACCGCCGGCATCGCGCATAGCCAGGGCGTCTATCCACCGTGGCAACACGGTGCGAACAATGACAGTCCGGTACGCGGCCTGTCGTTCACCGAACCCGACGCGGACAATCTTGCCGATTTCCATGGCGACCCGGTTCATCCGTCGCTCGCGCTCTATGTCGGTGGCAACTACTTCTTTGCGATGGCGCCGCTCGTGCAGGCGTTCGAAGCGCGTTACCCACAGTACAAAGGCCACGTCTACTGGGAGACGATTCCCCCGGGCCTGCTGGTGAAGCAGATGGCAGACGGCGGCACGGTCACGGTCGGCAACATGACCTGGACTGTCCCGGCTGACGTGTATCTCGCTGGGCTGAAGGCTGTGCAGAAGCAGATTGACGTCGGACGCCTGCAGGCGCCGGCGGTGCCGTATGTGACGAATACACTGACCATCATGGTGCCGCACGGCAACCCTGCCCATATCTCAGGACTCGCCGATCTCGGCCGGCCCGAGGTTCGGCTGGCGATGCCGAATCCCAAATTCGAGGGGATCGCACGGCAGATCAAGACGTCGCTCGAACATGCGGGGGGCGACACGCTGCTCAACGAAGTCTACGGCACCAAAGTCGCCGACGGGTCGACTGTGCTGACGTACATCCATCACCGGCAGACGCCGCTGTGGATCATGCAGGGCAAGGCGCAAGCAGGTGTCACATGGCAGTCCGAGGCGATGTTCGAGGAACAGGCCGGTCATCCCATCAGTCACGTGGACATTCCGGCGGCCGACAACACGACGGCGATCTATGCGGGCGCCATGACAACAAATGCGCCTCACGCCGAGGCGGCCCGACGCTGGCTGGACTTTATCCGCTCGCCCGAAGGGCTCACAATCTTCGAACGGTACGGGTTCAAGCCCTACCAGGCCGACGCCAACGCAAACGCGGGCTGAACGCGCACACCATCCGCTTGCATCGCGTGCCGGGTGTGCTCGGTCGCCCGGCATGCGCCCGTCTTACACGCCACAGCCCGGCATCTCAATGTCGATCATTGAACTCGAAGACGAACTGGGCGTCGAGATCTTTGCGCGCCACGGCAAGCGGCTGAGTGCTATCACCGACCAGGGCAAACTGGTCGTTGCGGCAGCCGAGCGGATTCTTCGCGAGGTCGAAGCCCTGAAACGCCTCGGCGCGCACTATATGGATGACGATCAGGGGGAACTGATCATCGCCGCCACTCATACGTACGCTCGCGATCTGCTGCCCAATGCGATCGCACGGTTCAGGGCGCGCTTTCCAAAGGTCGTAGTTTCGATCCTGCAAGGCTCGGCCAGCCAGGTGCAAGAGATGCTCCGCAGCGCCGAAGCCGACGTCGTGCATACGCTAGTAGAACTGCTGTGCCCGATGTCTTCGCGGGAACACGTTGAGCAGGCCATGCGAAACGCGGAGGCCACCGTGACAGGCCTCGCGGCCAACAACGTCACCGCGCTGCGGCATCCGCTGCGACCCGCGCCAGCACCAGGTCGAAAAACCCCTGCGTACTCGGCGATAGCGACCGCCCCTTGAGCCACACCATGTGCAGCGGGCGCTCGATGCGAAGATCGTCCACTTCGAGCACCGTCAGCTCGCCGCGGCGCAACTCGTCCTTCACACTGAGCAGCGAAACGTAAGCGATGGCGTGCTGGACAAGCAGCATCCGCTTGATGGCTTCGGTGTCGCTGACGGACATTAGTGGGTCAATTTGCAGACCGATATGC
>DATMRM010000358.1:0-3141 GCA_035566155.1 Steroidobacteraceae bacterium
GCCGAGGGTGATTGCAGCACGCGCAACACCAGGGCCACCGCATCATCGCCAACCGCCACTTCGATCTGCGGCACGGCGCGGCGGATCGAGAGCTGTCCGATCAGTGCGCACAGCGGCGCAATCAGCGCATCCACCGGCGGACTGAGCACTTCGCAGCGCTCGATGGCTGCAATCAAACTGGAACTGCGTTCGCGAAAACCGACGACCACGCGTTCCTTGCGATCGACATACCGGGACCCCAGCCGCGCCCGACGTCGATAGCCGAAGGCGGGTCCTGGAATTGGCGGCAGCCATCGTTCGGGCTCGACGCCGCCCAGTCGCTGCAGAGCGTCGCGCAACTGATCCTGCTTCAGTCGCAGCTGCGCCTCGGCGGACAGGTGCTGCAGGGCGCAGCCGCCACAGACATCAAAGTGCTGGCAGCGCGCCGTGACGCGTTCGCTGCTGGGACTGAGCACTTCTTCGAGCTGCGCCTCGTCGTATTGACGGTGGCGGCGGCGGCGGCGAAAGCGCACCGTCTCGCCGGGCAGTGCACCCGGGACAAACGCGGCCTTGCCGGCGTGAATGATGCCCGCGCCCTCGTGACTGAGCGCCTCCACCACGCCGGTCTCACTCAGCGCCTGGGCAAGCTTTGCGCTGGCCGAACGTCTCATACCATCGCGTCCCAGGCTCTCAGGAACTCGGCGTGATGGGGTTCGCCCGAGCTGCGCAACATCGCGCGCACGCGCTCGATCTCCGATTCCAGCCCGCTGGGGTCGATCTGACCGCGCAACAACTGGAAGCGCAGGTAGATCAGGTACGTGTTCAGCACATCGGTTTCGCAGTAGCGCCGCACCGCCAGCAGTTGCCCGCTCAAGTAGGCATCCCAGACCTGATCGCCCGAAAAGCCGAGTTTCCCAGGGAAACCGAGCAGTGCGGCCGTGTCGGCGAGCGAGGCGCGTGCGCGCTGCTGAAATCCCGCCAGCACATCCATCAGATCGATGTGCCGCCAGTGAAAGCGCGACAGATAGTTGTTGTAACGAAAGGCGGTATCGCCATCGCCGGTCTGCCAGTAAGTCGCAGCCTGCAGACCTGCTTTGAGGCTGCGATAGTGCATCACGGGCAGATCGAAACCACCGCCATTCCATGACACCAAATCCGGCAGAAACTTCTCGATCCCATCGAAGAACCGTCGCAGCAATTCGGTTTCGCTCGACTGCAGATCGCCCAGGCTCCACACCTTGAGCTGATCGCCGGTCCTGAGCGCGCAGGCGATCGCGACCACGCGGTGCTGGATGTGCGGCAGGAACTCGCTGCCCGAGTCAGCGCGACGAATGGCAAACATGGCCTTGGCGACCGCCGCGTCGTCCAGCCCCTGCAGTCCATACAGACGACGACCGAGTTCGACGTCCGGTACCGTTTCAATGTCGAACACGAGGCAGTTCACGCCCGAGTCCTCTTCGACCGACGCTTCACGGGTTTTGTGGTACCTCGTCGGCGCGTCGCGCGCAGCAGCACTGCAACCGCCACGACCAGACCGGCCTCATCCGTGAGCGTGACGTGCCCCTCGCCGACGCCCAGCTTGCGCCGCAAGCGCTCGCCGCGCGCGGAATAGATCACTTGCGGCCTACCCCACTTGTTCTGCACCGTACCGACATCGCGGATCCAGACGCCGTGGGCGAACCCGGTTCCCATCGCTTTGACGATCGCTTCCTTGGCGGCGAAGTGCATGGCCAGATAGCGATCCGGACGGCGAGTGCGCTCGAACTGCACCCGCTCCTGTGGCAGCAGCAGCCGCTCGACCAGGTGCGTGCCAAAGCGCGCGTAACTGTCCTTCATGCGCTGCGCCTGCAGCACGTCGATCCCGATGCCGAAGATCATGCGCGCGCGGCCAGCATCAGCGCCTTCATCGTGCGCACCGCGGTAGCAAATCCATCGAACAGCGCCCGCGCCACAATCGCGTGCCCGATGTTCAGTTCGGTAATCTCCGGGATCGCGGCGATCGGTGTGACATTGTGGTAGTTCATGCCGTGGCCGGCATGTACGCTCAATCCCAGTCCGGCCGCGAAGCGCGCCGCAGTGCGCAGCCGTTCGAGCTCGCGCGCCTGCGCGGCGCCGCGAGTATCCGCATACACGCCGGTATGCAGTTCGATGGCCGGGGCACCGCTGGCGCGGGCGGCTTCGATCTGAGAATGCTCGGCGTCGATGAACAGCGAGACGCGAATGCCGGCCGCGGCGAGGCGGGCGCAATGCTCGCGCAGCGCCGGGTGCGCCGCGATCACATCAAGACCGCCTTCGGTCGTGAGCTCGGCACGGCGTTCCGGCACCAGGCAGCAGTCCACCGGTTTGATCTCGCAGGCCAGAGCGATCATGTCGGGCGTCGCCGCCATTTCCAGATTCATGCGGGTCGTCAGCAGTCCGGCCAGCATCCGCACGTCGCGCTCCTGGATGTGCCGTCGGTCCTCGCGCAGATGCAACGTGATGTTGTCGGCGCCTGACTGCTCCGCGATCAGGGCAGCCTGCATCGGCTCCGGGTATACCGTGTGCCGCTGCTGGCGCAGCGTGGCGACATGATCAATATTCACGCCCAGCGAAATATCGGTGTGCATCAACCCAGACGCTCCTTGCGAGGATAGTGATGTAGCGAGCGGGCGACGGCTCGCGTGGCAAGCTCACGTCCTTCCAGACAATGATCCAGCGCAGCGCGCATCAGCATGCGCGCCTGGCGCAGTTCACTGTCGCTCTCGATGCCGCCGCCGGATGCCAGCCGGCGCAGCACCTCGCCCTGAATGGCGCCGAGGCTGTCGGGCTCTGCAATCACGAAGCCGTGCACACCGGGTCGAAAGTGGTAGTGCGCTTCGGCTCGCACCGGCCGGCCGGTATCGGCCTCGGCCGTCAGATTCAGTCCGTAGCCGATATAGTCCAGCAGCCGCGCTTCGAACTGACGCAGTGAGGCGTCGCCCTGATCCTGCTGTGCCAGCTGCGCCAGCGTCGCTTCGTAGCAATCGAACAGCTGCGGATGCGGATCGTGCCGGGTGAGCAGCTTGATCAGCAGCTCATTCAGATAGAACGCGCTCATCAGACGCGCGGGCGGCAGCAGGTAGGCTGCCCCGGCATGTTCCGCGCCAGTGAGCTGCGGCGCCTCGCCGCGCCCGCTCCAGGACA
>DATMRM010000359.1:0-2719 GCA_035566155.1 Steroidobacteraceae bacterium
GTGTAAGCCCGGAAGCTCGATGATGACAGATCGCGTGCCAGCTTCTCGGCATAGTCCACATCCGGTGAGGCGATCGTCATCGCGGTGGGCAGTCCGCGCCCGACCTCCGCAGCGAACGTGGGACCGGACAGCACCGCCACCGAACGTCCCGGTCCCAGCACTTCGTGTGCGACCTGATTGGGCAGGCGTCCGGTCTCGAGTTCAAACCCCTTGGTGGCCCAGCACAATCGAATGGAAGCCGGCAGCATCGGCTTCAACTGATCGAGCAACGAGCGGAACGCGTGGCTGGGCACGGCGAGCAGCACATCATTGACGCCGTCGACCGCGGCGGCCAGCGAATCCAGCAAATGCAGACCATCGGGGAATCCGACGTCCGGCAGATAGCGCGCGTTGCTGCGTTCGCGCTGCATGGCCTGCACATGCGAGCGATCGCGGCCCCACAGCCGGGCGGGACGTCCGGCCCGCGCAAACTGAATCGCCAGCGCCGTGCCCCAGGAGCCGGCGCCGAGGACCGCGATGTCGGCATGCGCGAGGGAGCTTGCCGTCACGGCCCGACTGGCCTTAGTTTTTGGTGGCGCCCGCGGCGGCGTCGTTCTGCGAGTTGGCGTACAGCGCGTCGAAGTTCACCGGCGGCAGCAGCAGCTGCGGAAAGCCCCCCTGGCTGACCAGTTGCGACACCACGGCGCGCGCATACGGAAACAACACGGTCGGGCAGATGCTGCCGACCGCGCGCTTGTATTCGTCGGCTGACAGATTCTGCATCGTGAAGGCGCCAGCCTGCTTGACCTCGACCAGAAACAGCGTCTGTTCGGCTTGCTTCGCCGACACGGTGACAGTCAGCACGACTTCGCGGGTGTCGCCGCCGAGCGGCTGCACACTGGTGTTCAGATCGAGTGAGATCTGCGGATTCCATTCACCATTGCCGCGCGGACCCTGGGGCGCCTCGAACGAGCAGTCCTTGAGATAGACGCCCTGCAGCACGAGTGTGGTGGTGGCGGGCGTGCCAGGTGCGGGTCCCGGTGGGACTTGTACGTTGGTCATGTGAAATAAACCCTAGCTTCAGTGAATTTAAACGTGCAGCAGCGCATCGAGTCCGCCCGCCGCTTCGAGTTCGTGAATATCGTCCGAACCGCCGAGGTATCGTGTGCCGACAAATATTTGCGGCACGGTTCTGCGTCCGCTGCGGCGGATCATCTCCTCTCGCCGCTCGGGATGCGACTCGATATCGATCTCCTCAAAAGTCACGCCCTTCGCCTTGAGCAGCGCCCGCGCCCGCTCGCAGTACGGGCACCACGACTTGGTGTACATCACAATCTGCGGCGCGGCCATCAGTCGCGCGCCAGCGGCAGATTCTCAGCGCGCCAGGCCGCGATCCCGCCGCGAAGGTTGAATACCTTGGTGAACCCCTGTTTCGTCAGCGCACGCACCGCGGCCCCGGCGCTGGCGCCGCGGTCGCAATAGACGATCAGCGCCTTCTCCTTATACCTCTTGAGGGTGTCGCTTGCGGTTGCGAGCTGACCCGGCTCAAAGTGGCGCGCGCCGCTGATATGGCCCTGCTGGTACTCCTGCTGCGCGCGCATGTCGAGCAGCGTCGCACCCTGGTTCATCAGCCGGATGACGTCCTGGGGCCCGAGCGCGGCAAACCCCAGCGCACGCTGGCGCAGCTCATTGATGAGCACCGCCATGGCGGCGGCGACGGCAAACGCCGCCAGCCAGGGATGGTGGCTGATGTATTCGAGCAGTCGATCCATAGTCTCAAGTCGTAGCCTAGCCGCGCATTATAACTGCTATTGGAAACGGCCTTGTCCTAGACTTCCCGGCGGTATGCGGGCAAATTTCTCGGTCCTGGTTTTGATACTGCTTGCGCTGTGGCTGCCGGCCGCGATCCTGGATGCGGCGACCCCGAAGAAGACTGAAGCCGAACTGCGTGCCCTCAACCAGAAGATCGAGCGGATGACCCGAGAGGTCAGTCGCGACGCGCTCGAGCGTGAACGTCAGTCCGCGAGTCTGCGCGCCGCCGAGGTATCACTGGGCCAGGTGCGTGGTGAGCTATCGCGCCTGTCTCGCGAATATACGGATCGTGCCACTCACCGGGCCGCATTGGCGCAGAGCCGGCAGCAGGAGCAGCAAGCACTGGCGCGCGAGCGTGCGGCATTGGCCGGACAGCTGCGCGCGGCGTACATGATCGGTCAGCAGGAGCCTCTGAAACTGCTGCTCAATCAGCAGGACCCGCTGCACAGCGGCCGTTTATATGTCTACTACAGCTATTTCAGCCGCGCCCGCGCCCAGGAGATTGCGCAGATCCAGCAGCACGTCGAGCACCTGAATGAACTCGACGCCGAGCTCGAACAGCAGCAGTCCGAGTTGGTCGGCCTGAAATCCGCGCAGCAGGCGCAACTCGGCCAGTTGGAGCGCGCCCGCAACGATCGGCAGACGGTGCTGGCCAGTTTCAATGCGGCCGCTCACACCCGCGAGGAGAGCCTGGCGCGCCTGAAGACCCAGCAGGCCGATCTGGAGCGATTGCTGAAGGAGCTGGATCACTCACTGAAAACGGTACCCCCTCCCGACATTGCCACCGCATTCGGGCGATCCCGCGGACAGCTCAATTGGCCGGTTGCGGGTCGAATCACCGCGCAGTTCGGTGCCAAGCGAGCCAGCGGGGTGTCCTGGGAGGGAGTGGTGATCGCCACCGAGCGCGCAGCGCCAGTGAGTGCGGTCG
>DATMRM010000360.1:0-5470 GCA_035566155.1 Steroidobacteraceae bacterium
CAACCGGGCGGCCGCTGAGCTGCGCGTCGCTCGAGGATCGACTTACGATGGGCCGGATATTCGAAGTACGTAAGCACGTCATGTTCGCGCGCTGGAACCGCATGGCCAAGCAGTTCGCGCGCGTCGCCAAGGACATCAACATGGCGGTCAAGGCGGGTGGCCCCGATCCAAATTCCAACCCCGCGCTGCGCCGCATCCTGCAGAATGCCCGCGCGGTCAACATGCCCAAAGACAAGGTTGAGGCGGCGATCAAGCGGGCCTGCGGACGCGACGCCACCCACTACACCGAGGTGCACTACGAGGGCTACGCGCCGCACGGGATCGCGCTGATGGTGGAAACAGCGACCGACAATCCAACGCGCACGGTGGCGCATGTGCGCAACATCATAACCAAGAACGGCGGCCATCTGGGCACCACCGGCAGCGTCGCATTCCAGTTCCAGAAAATGGGCGTGTTCCGGCTCGATCCCTCAGGCATCAATCAGGACGAGCTGGAACTGGACATGATTGATCACGGCCTCGAGGAAATGGGCGAGAGCACCGGAGAGAAGGGCGAGTCGCAGCTCGTGCTGCGTTGTGCGTTCGAGAGTTTCGGCAGACTGCAGGCAGCACTCGAAGCGCGCAAGATCGCGCCCATCTCGGCCGAGCACGAATACGTCTGCTCGACCCCGATCACGCTGCCTGAGGCACAGGCGAACGAAGCGCTGGAACTGATCGATAAGCTGGAGCAGGAAGAAGACGTGCAGCGCGTCTTCCACACACTCGCCTAAGCCATCAGGCGCTGATTCGACTACCCGCGCCGGCGAGGCGACGGCCTTCAGGCATCGCCCAGTGCCAGCAGGCGCACGTCGCCGCCCACGGCCGCGGTATTGATCGTGACGGTCTGTTCCAGCAGCAGCCGATCGAGCGCGTAGCCCTCGCCCGACAGCAGTACCGGCACGATCGGTCCGTCAAGTGCCGCCACGTCGCGATAGAGCTGCTGCAGCCATAGTGGGTTCGAGCGAGCATCACCCGCATCCACCAGCACCGCTTCGTAATGGCTCGCGACTCCTTTGAGTGCTCGGCGCAGGCCATGCGGCAGAGCCGCGGCCAGTTTGGATGTCAGTTCCGGCTGATCCACGGTAAGCGTGTTGCCGGTGGCGAGCGCCGCGGCGAACTGTGCCAGCAGTGCGCCGACCGACCTGGCGGTGGCGCGCAGCACGCCGCGCGGCCGCAGGCGCAGCTCATCACTCTCACCGACGTAGCCTTTGAGCGCCACGTGCACTCCGCACAGGGCGCGCTGCTGATAGCGCGCGACCTGCTGCGCGAGTTGCTGCCGCTCCTGGGCCGACAGCACGACATCATGGCCGCGCTCCAGCCAGTCGTGCAGTTGCTTCAGTCCCGCCGGCACGCTGCCCGGTTGCGCCGTCTGCCAGTCATAGCCCGGGGAGCTCTTCATGAGGCGATGCAGATACAGCGGTCCACCGGCTTTCGGGCCGGTACCCGACAGACCGTGACCGCCGAACGGCTGCAGGCCGACGACCGCGCCGATCACGTTGCGATTCACGTAGACGTTGCCGACGCTGGCCTGCGCGACGATCTCTTTGATCGTGCTATCGATGCGCGAGGCGATACCGAGCGTCAGGCCATAGCCGGTGGCATTGATCGACTCGACCAGCGCGACCAGCTCCCGCCGCTCGAATCGCAGTACATGTAACACTGGACCGAACACTTCCGCCTGAAGCTCGGCGATCGACTGAATCTCGATCAGGGTAGGAGGGACGAACACGCCGTCGCGGCACCGTTCCGGAAGGGCACTCTGAGTGCGTATCCGAGACCGCATCGCCTGCAGATGTGCATCGATGCGCGAGCGCGCCTCCTCATCGATCAGCGGCCCGACATCGGTCGCGATATCGGCCGGATCCCCGACCCGCAGCTCGCGCATCGCCCCTTCCAGCATCGCGAGCACGGTATCGGCGATCTCTTGCTGCAAACACAGGACACGCAGCGCCGAGCAGCGCTGCCCCGCCGAGTCAAAGGCGCTCCGCAGCACATCGGCCACCACCTGTTCCGGCAGCGCCGTGGAGTCCACGATCATGGCGTTCTGGCCGCCGGTCTCAGCAATCAGCGCTACGTCCCCGCGTTGTGCCAGCGTGCGCGCAATCGAGCGGGCCGCAGCGGTCGAGCCGGTGAACACCACGCCGTCCACCCGCGGATCGGCGACCAGCGCGGCACCGACCTTCTCGCCATCGCCGGGCAGCAGTTGCAGGACCGCAGCCGGTACACCGGACTGATGCAGCAGTTGCGCGGCACACGCACCCATGGCGCTGCTCTGTTCGGCAGGCTTGGCGAGCACGCAGTTGCCCGCCGCGAGTGAGGCTGCGACCTGACCGGTGAAAATCGCCAGTGGAAAATTCCACGGACTGATGCAGGCGAGCACCCCCAGCGGGTGCTGGCCCCCTTGGCTGAATTCAGCTCGCAGGCGGGCCGGGTAGTAGCGCAGATAATCCACCGCCTCGCGCACTTCACCCACTGCATTCGCCAGTGTCTTGCCGGACTCTCTGACCGCGAGCGCAACCAGTGCCGGCAACTCCTGCTCGAACAGGTCGGCCGCCCGCTCGAGCACACGGGCGCGCATCTCCACGTCGGTCGAGGCCCACTGCCCGGTCGCGGCCTTGGCCGCCGCCAGGGCCGCTTCCAGATCCTGCGCGCTCGCATCCGCCACGGTTCCGATCAGCTCCTTGCGGTCTGCGGGGTTGCGAATCTCGCGTCCGCACCGTGCTGTGCTCGCTTTGGCATTCGCGGGCGCCGCGATCAGTGGCGCCACCGCGATCGCCGCAGCACGACTGTGCTCGATCGCATCGATGAGCACCGCGCGTTGTGCGACGCTGCTCAGATCCACGCCGCTGGAATTACGACGGGTACCGAAAATCTCGCGTGGCGGTTCGATCTTCGGATGCGGGGCGCCGCCTAGTGCGCACGCCTGCCCGACCGGATCGGCGATCAACTGTTCGATCGAGCAGTCGCTGCTCGCCGCACGCTGCACGAACGAGGCTGCGGCACCGTTTTCCAGCAGGCGGCGCATCAGATACGCCAACAGCGTCGGCCGCGTTCCGACCGGTGCGTAGATTCGTACCGGTCGCGCAAACTCCGGTGTGTGCATCACCTCGTGATAGAGCCCGGCGCCCATGCCGTACAGGCACTGAAACTCAAAATCATCCCGATGTACGCCCTCTGCCAGTTCCAGGATCTGGGCCACCGTCTGCGCGTTATGCGTCGCGAACTGCGGCATGACGCGATCGCGCGCACGCAGCAACGCCCGCGCGCATGCCAGATACGCCACGTCGGTATAGACCTTGCGGGTATAGACCGGAAAGTCGCTCAGGCCCTCCATCTGCGCAAGCTTGATCTCGGCGTCCCAGTAGGCGCCCTTCACCAGCCGCACCATCAGACGTGCCGGGCGGCGCGCCGCCAGGCGCAGCAGGTACTCGATCACGGCGGGAGCGCGTTTTTGATAGGCCTGGACGACGACGCCAAAGCCCGACCACTCTGCCAAATCCTGTTGCGCCATCACGCATTCGATCAGATCGAGCGACAGGTCCAGCCGCTCCGACTCCTCGGCGTCGATCGCCAGTGCGATGTTGTACCGGCGCGCGAGGCGTGCGAGCGACAGCAGGCGGGGCAGTAGCTCCTGCATCGCGCGATCGTGCTGCGCATAGTTGTAGCGCGGATGAATCGCCGATAGCTTGACCGAAATACTGCCGCCCGCGACCGGTCCGCGGCCGCGATCCGCGCGGCCGACCGCGTGAATCGCATGCTCGTAAGCCGCAAGATAGCGCTGCGCATCGTGATCGTTCATCGCCGCTTCGCCCAGCATGTCGAACGAATAGCGGAAGCTGTCGTGAGGTTCGCGGTGCGCTCGCCGAAGTGCCGTATCGATGTCTTCGGCAAATACGAACTGCCCGCTCAGAGCCTTGATCGCGATCTGCGCCATCAGGCGCACGATCGGCATCGCCAGCGGAGCAATGGGATTGGATTCACGCACCATGCCCGTCGCCAGCTGCAGCAGCCGGGCGAGCGTCCCGGCATTGGGCTGCTCGCTCCAGTCCACTCGCGACAGTCGATCTCGCAGCAAACGATTGCTGTTGGCGGTGTCCGGCACGCGCAGCAGCGCTTCCGCCAGCGACAGCAAGGCCTGACCGGCCGAACTGTTGAGCGGGAACGCGCGCGTGAGGGCTTCGACCCCCTCGGCGCCTCCATGGCGCCGCATGCCCTCGATCAGACGCCGCGCGCGGCTCGCCACGCGTTCGCGCTGCGCGTCGTCGAGCTGTGCCGCCGCGATCAAAGGTGCTACACACTCATGCTCGGGCGCGCGCCAGAGCCGCTCGATTGCCCCGCGCTCGGAATCCCGGGTATTCACTGCTAGGCCAGCAGGCCGATCACACCGATCGCCGCACCGATCGCAGCCGCTACGCTGCCGAGCGCCACGAAGAATCGTTTGCGGGACAGGAAATAGAGCGACGACATCACCAGCCCGAGTTCCAGGAATCCCTCTCCCAGATCGAAGCGGATGGCCCGATCCTCCGCATGCCTGGACTGTCCATCCCGCTCGCGCGCCACGGCGCTGATGGCATCGGCCTCTCTGGCGTATCGTTCGCTGTCCTGCGTGAACTTGCCGCTGATCGCGGCGACCTTGGCCGGATCGCTCGCCAGCGCAGTCAGCAGCCCGGCGCCGACCTGAGCCGTATGCTCACGGATTTTCTTGGCCTGATAGTAGGCCCATTGATCGTTGGCCTCGGTCTTATGAACCACCGCCGCGGTGTGCTCGCGATGGCTGAGAATGGTGACGATGGCCAGCAGAATGCCGATGATCCCGACGAGGATACCCACCGCCTGGCCAAATCCGTCGGCATGTGCGCCATGCGCAGTGTGGATTTCGACTTCCGCCATGCTGACTCCGTGCCACGCGCGCAGCCACGCGCAAGGCGCGCGATTCTAGCAGACGGACTCGAGCGCTCCAGAACCTACGCGGGAGCTGGCGGCGCTGCCAGCTCCCGCGTATCGATAGGACTACGGTTGCCGGTGACCGTGGGCTTCACCACCTTTGCGTCCGGCCTCGCGCGCCCGATCTCGATCATTGGCGAAATTGCCAGGGTTGTTCTCCTTGCCCTGGCTCTGTCCGCCCTTGCTGGCGATGGTGCGCTGGGTCGCCTCATCCATCGCGGCGAATCCGCGTTTGGCAGGTCCCTGTGATGCACCGGAAGTCGACGGGATCGTCGTGTCCGGGGACGCCGTCGAGGTGGTGTCGATCGCCTCGCGTTCGCCGGTCGTCAGGTCCGATAATGGACCCTCCGCCGCCGTCGCCGACGGCTGCATCGGTTCCCGGCGCTTGGTGTACTGATTGTGGCCTTGAGGATTATTGTTCGGCATGAGATCGCGTCCTCCTGGAAATAGACATGGCAAGCCTCCTGCCGATGGTTCCTCCTGGAAC
>DATMRM010000361.1:0-6657 GCA_035566155.1 Steroidobacteraceae bacterium
GAGTCGTAGGTTACAGTGGGCCGCAGCGCCCGCGACAGAAGTTCTTTCCGCCCGAGTGGGCGGTGGTACGCATGCTGTCGGTCCTGCCGGCCGAACGCGGGGGAGGACTTGGGCGGCTGCTCACGCAGGCATGCATCGATCGCGCGCGCCGCGACCGGGTCGCCACCATTGGCCTGCACACCAGTCCGGCCATGCCGGCGGCACTGGGGCTGTATCTGCGCATGGGATTCGCCCTTTGCCAGACCCTGCCAGAGATGAGAGGTGTGCCGTACGCCCTCTACACCCGGCACCTGACGGATGACTAGCAACCGGTCTTTGACCGGCCCTGGCGGAGTTACTAACATGGCTACACAACACGAAAGGACTGAAGTGCAGGCACTCGCTCGTTACACTCGAACGGCCATCTCGCTGCACTGGGTGATGTTTCTGCTCATGGCGGCGGGCTTCACCATCGGTGCTTATATGGCCGACATGCACGTCAGTCCTCTCAAGGCGCGACTGTTTTCGTATCACAAGTGGATCGGCGTCACGGTGCTCGGCTTTGCGCTGATCAGGGTGCTGTGGCGTCTGACACACCAGCCACCGCCCAATCTGCCGATGCCACGCTGGCAGCAGATCGCCGCCCACAGCGTCCATTGGTTGCTGTACGCGCTGATGATCGCCACACCCATGGTCGGCTGGCTCTATAGCTCGGCCGCCGGGTTTCCGATCGTCTATCTGAAGCTTTGGCAGCTGCCCGATCTGGTGCACAAGAACGAGGCACTGGCGAAAGTACTGGTGCAGGTGCACGGTTTTCTCGCCTGGACGTTATTGTGGGTCGTTGCGTTACACGCCCTCGCCGCGCTCAAACATCATTTCTTCGACCGAGACGCGACCCTGAAACGCATGTGGAGCTGACAACGCCCCCAAACCAACCTGAGGAGCTGTGAATGAAACGCAATCCACTCGCCCTGACCGGGGCACTGTCCGTGGCGGCGGCGTTCGTGGCAACCGCGGCCGGCGATCCCAGCATCGACGCGTCCAAGAGCACCATCACGGCGACGTTCAAGCAGGAGAATGTGCCGGTGGATGCCGCCTTCAAGAGTTTCAATGGCCGCGTAGACTATGATCCGGCGAAGCCGAATGCTTCCAAAGCGGCCATCGAGGTCGCTACCGGCAGCTTTGACATGGGGACCGCGGAGTACAACGCCGAGGTCAAGAAGAAGGCCTGGCTTGACAGTGCCACTTATCCGAAGGCGACCTTCATTTCCACCTCCGTCAAACCGGGCGTGGCCGGGCATTTCGATGCCACCGGAGCACTGACCCTCAAGGGGAAGAGCCAGACCCTGACCGTACCCGTCACCGCCACCCAGAATGGCAATGCGACCGTCTTCGACGGCGCATTGGTAATCTCCAGAGCCTACTTTGGCATTGGCGACGCCGAATGGAGTGACGTCGTTGATGATAAGGTGCGCATCAGATTTCACTTGGTAGAATAATAACTTAGCTCAAATCTTGGTCTGGGGATCCGGGCTGGATTACGTCCAATTAGTATTGACAATCATTCTCATTCACATTACCGTTGAGGCGTTGTCACAGCCACCGGTCTGCCCCGGTGAAGGTTCGAAGCGTCACCATGTACGTCTGCATCTGCCACGGGATCACCGATCGTCAGATCTGCCGCGCGGTCGATCAGGGCGCGCATTCCTTGGACGAAGTTCAGATGCAGTTGCCGGTGGGTGGCTGCTGCGGCCGATGCGTCGATACCGCGCGTGCCATCATTCGCGATCACCAGCATTCGCCCGGCCGCTGCGCTGTCCGTCCGTCGGCTCGGGTCGCCGAAGAACCCGCGCTCGCCTAAGAATCACACCCCGAAGCGGCGTGCATCGCGCGTGATTGCATCACGGCCGCGGCGCACTCAATATCAAACCTGCCTCACCGATCGGTACAAGACCGGAGCCATGCGCTATGAAGGGCGACGCCAGGATCCTCAAGCATCTGAATACCGTTCTGAGGAACGAACTGACCTCTATCAATCAATACTTCCTGCATTCGCGCATGTATGGGAACTGGGGTCTGCAGCGCCTTCGTCAGCATGAGTACGAGGAATCGATCGATGAGATGAAGCATGCCGACCGTCTGATCGAGCGGATTCTGTTTCTCGAGGGGCTGCCGAACCTGCAGGATCTGGGGAAACTGTTGATCGGTGAGCAGGTGCCGGAAATCATCGAGTGCGATCTGAAGCTCGAACGCGCGGCGCATGCGGACCTGAAGATTGCCATCGTGGACTGCGAGCAGGTGGGCGACTACGTCTCGCGCGAGCTGTTCGAGAAAATTCTCGAATCCGAGGAAGAACATATCGACTGGCTCGAAACGCAGCTCGATCTGATTCGGCGCGTGGGTCTGGAGAACTACACGCAATCGCAAATGCAAAGCCCAAGCTGATACCATTCATCGTCGGCCGTCAGGCCGGAGGCTGCCATGAAACTCATCACCGCCATCATCAAGCCATTCAAGCTCGACGAAGTGCGCGCCGCGCTGTCCGAATTGGGCGTATCAGGAATGACGGTGACGGAAGTGAAGGGCTTCGGACGCCAACGCGGGCACACCGAGCTGTATCGGGGCGCGGAATACGTCGTGGATTTCGTGCCCAAGGCGCGACTGGATATCGCGGTGCGTTCCGACCTGGTGGAACAGGTGGTGGACGCGATCGTGCGGACCGCGAAGACCGGCAAGGTGGGCGACGGCAAGATCTTCATCAGTGAGCTGCAGCGGGTGATCCGGATCCGCACCGGCGAAACCGACAACTCCGCTCTGTGATGTCCTTCAGGCTCCCAGGAGCCGTCCTCAGTGACGATACAGCGACCGCACGCTGATCTTGCCAGCCACCGGGTCGGACAGGGTGCGCGTGATCGTCAAAGTATCGGTATGCATGTCGGTGCTATAGCTTTCGCGCACCGTCGCATGGCTCTCGTAGCGCAGTTTTAAGTTAAAGGTCGTTCCGGACCAGCTGGTGTCGATACGCGCGGTACCGTATTCATCGATCCGCGTAAATTCATCGTCCGGCGGATAGTCGCGCGGTGGATTGTCGTCGCCGGCGATGCGCACGTCATCCGGCTTCACGTCGATCCTGAGCGTGGTTGGCGAGGCGAGCACCCGCTGCAGGTTGCGCCGGAGTGCATTGAAATCGGGGCCGATGTAGCCGGTCTGGCTGAACTCCTCTCCGTTGAGTCCGGCACCGTTGCTGGAGGCGCCACCGCCACCGGCATTGCCGCCGTGGCGCCGTCCGCCGGCCGGTTGCTCGTATTGTGAGTATCCAGCGTTGGCCAGGCGCCTGCGCAGTTTGGATTCGGCCGCATCCACCGCGACTGAGATCTTGGCGTCGGCATCGTCACTCGCCGACTTATCCAGCCGCCATTGCCCGGTCAGATGCGGGTCCGACGGCGCGATTGAACTCGTCACACAGGAGGCAGCGCCCAGCGTTAAGGCAACTGCGACAGTCAGCGGAGCAATGGCTTTGAACATCGAAGTTCAGTAGGACCGTCTAAAGCGCCGATGGTTCGGTCAGCGCGGGGCACAGGCTAGAGAGGTGCGGTAACCCTGTCAAACCGGGTATCGGCGCGCGCTACACTGATAGGGATGTATCGCGTTGCGCTGTATCTGATTGCCGGCTGGTCCGGTCTCTTCGTGATGGGTATTGAACTGCTCGGCGGGCGCGTACTGGCGCCGTACTTCGGCAGCAGTATCTACGTCTGGGGCGCGCTGATCACCGTGTTCATGTTGGCCCTGTCGCTGGGGTATCTGTGCGGTGGCCGCGCCTCGATGCATTCCCCGAGTCTGCGGCGACTGTCGGTGATACTGGTGGGAGCCGCGCTGGCGACGCTGCCGGTGTTACTGCTCGGCGAGCCGCTGCTGGACTATCTGTCGTCGGTATTGACCGATCCTCGATTCGGTTCACTCTGCGCCGCCAGCCTGCTGTTCTTTGCGCCCACCCTCATTTCAGGGATGGTCTCGCCCTACGCGATTCGCTTGCTGGTGGCCGATCAGGCCAGCGCCGGGCAGCGCGCGGGGTTGCTGTATTTCGCTTCCACGTTTGGCAGTGCTGCCGGCACGATTGCGACGTCGTTTTATCTGGTGCTGTGGCTCGAAGTGAACCAGATTCTGCTGCTGCTGATGGGAATCTCCGTGCTGGTGTCGCTCGGGGCCTGGTTGCTTTCGGCCCGGAATGACGAGTGAGCGCGAATCAGGATCAACGCTGTTTCACAGGGTGGTTTGCGGCGCTGATGTGCTGCTTCGTGCTGCCGGCCGCTACCCAGGTTCCGGATCAAGCGCGGCTGATTCATTCCGAAAAATCGCTCTATCGACAGGTGCTGGTCTATGAGGATGACGTCAATCGCTGCCTGTGTTTTACCCATCAGTGTGCGATTGGACGGCAGTCGTGCATCGATCTTAAGCTGCCGAATCACCTGGTGTTCGAGTACACCCAGATGATGCTTGGGTCACTGTTTCTGGTCCCCGACCCGCAACACGTTCTGGTGATTGGCTTAGGGGGAGGGACCTTGCCGCTGACACTTGAAAAACTAGTGCCACACGCTGACATCGATACGGTGGAAGTCGATCCCGCGGTGGTGATCGTCGCTCAGCGTTACTTTGGCTTTCATGCCGACCCGCGACTGCACGTGATCGAGCTGGATGGTCGTGCTTATGTCAGACAGGCGATTCGTGCCGGCAAACGCTATGACCTCATCATGCTGGACGCCTACGACAACCAATACATTCCGGAGCACCTGCTGACACGCGAATTCCTGAGCGAGGTGCGGCAACTGCTGCGACCTGGCGGCATCGTGGCGGCGAATACTTTTTCGCAGAGTAAACTCTATTCGAACGAGTCAGTGACTTATCGCGCCGTCTTTGGCCAGTTCTACAACGTCAAGAGTGGCAACCGTGTGATTCTCGCGAGCAACGGTCCGCTGCCTTCGATCGACACGGTTACGCACAACAGCCGGCAATTCACCAACTCATTCGACGCACTGGGGATCTCCAGCAAGCGGCTTGTGGGGCAATTCTCGGTTGAGGCTGATTGGGACACGGGCGCCCGCGTCCTGACTGACCAATATTCCCCGGCTAACCTGCTGAACAGCGCGGTGCCCTAGAGCATACGTTGCCGGCAGATGCTTCGCGGCTAGTGCGGAGCACTGGCAATCTGCGTGCGCAACTCGCGCAGCTTGGCTTTGATGATGGCGGCATTCTGTGGACCCACGCGCAACAACGCCTTCTGTCCCGCCGAGAGATCCTCGAGATTTGGATCGGCAAACTGATACATCACATTCGGGCGCACCAGCACAATATCCCCGCTGACATCGGGTGTTGCCAGCAGGTTGTCGATCGTAGCCACCAGACGGTCATTGAAATAGCCGTTCGGATAGCCCTGATTCTGGTACTCCTGCTGAAATAGCGGGTAGTAGTGGAAGTAGAGTGCCGCCAGCTGCTTGCTATCGACCATCTGCACTACCTGCATGATGGCCGTGTAGCGTTGGTAGTTGGAAGGATCGAGTATCGAATGCTGCTCGTCGCCCTTGGCCATGAAGCTACCCGGGAGCGGTTTGGTCGGTCTCGATTCAAACGCCGCTTTCTTACGCGACAGGTTGTCCACCGTCACCACGATGTGCCGTATCAACTGTTCGGGCTTTAAGAGGCTGTCGGTCGCACGCTTGCCCATCAGCTCGGACATCGCCTCGTGCAGCGGCCCGTCGCTGGATTGCAGGGGTGGCAGCGGCTGTGGTGTGGGGGCTGCGGGAACCGGATTCTGAATCGCCGGGGCCGGGGCGCTTGGCGCGGGCGCAGTCGCGGCAGGGGGAGGGGCGTGCCGATTTGCGCGCCAGGAAAAGAACAGCACTACGGCGGCGATCAGGACCAGGGCTGCGCCGACCCACCAGATGTGTTTTTGCATGATTGGAAACCTAGTCTCCTTGGGATGCGATTGCAACCGCACTGCAGCGCTGCTCTCACGTATTATCTGCCTGTGAATGCAGTATCCGAGGGCCTCTCTGAACAGAGCGCGAACGGCGTGCTGATGGTGCGACCGGCAAGGTTCGCGCACAACAATCAGACCGCGGGCAGCAACCGCTTCCAGCAGTCGGCTGCGCAGTCGGATCGCACGGCGGCTATGGCCGCGGCCGAGTTTGACGCACTCTCCAGTGGAATTGCGATGACCGGGGTCGCGGTGTGCTGCGTGGATGACACCCCCGAACCACCCAAGCCGGACGCGGCATTCCCGAACAACTGGGTGAGCTTCCACCGTGATGGTACCGTGGTGATGTATCCAATGCTGGCACCCAACCGTCGCGCTGAACGACGGCCGGAGATTCTTTCGATCGTCGAACAACGACTGCAATTTCGGCGTCGGCGCCTGATTGATCTCAGTGTCCACGAGCGCGAGGGCCGCTTCCTCGAAGGCACAGGTAGTCTGGTGCTGGATCACACCCAGCGCATCGCCTACGCCTGTCGCTCAGGCCGTACCGATGAGGCCCTGGTGCGCGCCTGGTCACAGCAACTGGGTTTCGAGCCGCTGCTATTTGACGCTGCCGGTCCCGACAGGACTGCGATCTATCACACCAATGTATTGTTGAGCGTCGGCACAGCCTGGGCGGTGGTGTGCACCGATACCATCGCAGAGGG
>DATMRM010000362.1:0-3442 GCA_035566155.1 Steroidobacteraceae bacterium
GTACGCTCAGATCCAGCCGCCGCAGCGAAGTGCCAAAAGGATCCGCACTCGGCAGCGACAGGCCGACCAGTTCGAGCTGCACCTCGCCGGTCGGATGCGGCTCCAGCCGGCACTGCTTCAGCTCACTGCCCATCATCATCCGCGCGAGACCGGCGTTGCTCTGCTCACGAGGAACGGCGGCGCCGCTGACCCGGCCGTTACGCAACACCGTCGCGACATCGCACAGCTCGCGGATCTCATCGAGCTTGTGGCTGATATAAAGAATGCTCAGGCCCTCCCGGGCAAGCTGCCGTAGCGTCTGGAACAGGGCCTGCACCGCCTGCGGTGTCAGTACCGAGGTCGGCTCATCGAGGATCAATAACTTCGGGGACTGCAGCAGGCAACGCACGATCTCCACGCGCTGACGCTCGCCCACCGACATGCTGTGCACCAGCCGCTGCGGATCGACCGGCAGACCATAGCGCGTGGACACTTCCTCGATGCGCACCGCCAGCGCCGCCGGTGGCAGGCGCTCATCGGTCGCGAGCGCGATGTTCTCGGCCACCGTCATCGTCTCGAACAGGGCGAAGTGCTGAAACACCATCGCGATGCCGAGCCGCCGGGCGTGCGCCGGCGAATGAATCGCCACCACCTCGCCCTGCCATTCAATGCTGCCGGCGTCAGGCTGCGTCACACCGTAGACGATTTTCATCAGCGTGCTCTTGCCAGCGCCGTTCTCACCCAACAGCGCATGAATCTCGCCGCCAGCGACACTCAGATCGATGCGCTCGTTGGCTGTGACGCTGGCGTATCGCTTGGTGATGCCGCGCAGTGCCAGACGCGGTGGCGAGCCGTTCGCCGCTGTGGTGGTATCCATCGCAAGTCCTTCAGTTCGCAGGTACGCCCGCCTGCCATTGCGGCCAGTTCGCGACAATCGCCTCCACCAGCGGCATGCCGGCCTTCACCAGATTGTCGGTCGAAATGGTGCCCGCCCCGGCGATCGCGAGCTGTGCGTGCAGTCCATCCACCGTACTCTGCCCCGGGTAGGGCCGGTCAAAGTCCGAGGCGGTGCGCAGTATCGCTACGCGCCGCAGATCCACCAGTCCGGACTGCGAAGCGCGGGTGAGCGCGATCATCGTCGCGTTATCCTCCTGCTGCGTCGTGCAGTAGACACCCTGATTGTCGGTCAGCAGCTTCACCCAGTGGCGGGCGTGTTCCTCCAGATGCGGCCCGGCCCACCAGGTATCGCCCGAGGCGGTATCGCATTGAATCACTTGCGGCGGCTGATTGGCCGGTGCCTTGGGGTAGTGCGCCCGATAGGCTCGCACGTCGTCGCTATCGGCGAGCTGAACGTCCTTGGAAAGCGCCAGCGCTCTCTGCAGCAGCGCCTCGTTGAGTCGGAACACCTCGGTGTGATAGTCGAACCTGGGCTTCTGATCGGGTGAGTTCGTCAGTACGCCGTAGTAGCCATCGTTCCAGTCCTTGGGAAGGTCGCGAACATCGACCTCGTGCGCAATGCCTGCGTCCACGGCGAAACGCGCCCAGGTCGCCGAACCGATCGTGCCCCGGTCCGGGTCGATGCCGGCAATGCCCGCAATCAGAAAATAGGTCCTGCGCAGATCGAACCGGCCGCTATAGGCCACCGCCATGATCGAGGCCGCGGCATTGGCATGACCCATGCTGCTCGTCATCTGGCACACACCGTCGGCGGAGCATCGAACCAGTGGAAAGTCGCTGGACAGTCCGGGCACGGCGATCTCGCGGGTGATCTTGAGCGCCTTCAGCCACGGCGCAGCTTCCAGGCCAAACATGCTCACGACCATCACCTTGACCGGCACGAGCTCCGCAGCCGCAGGAGCGGTGGCGGAACCACGGACAGCGGCACCTGCCATCAGGACGGCAGGCAACAGCCATGACAGTGCTCGTCGCGTCATGTTCGATGTCCTTTGTGGCGCGGGGTTGGCCGATCGATCGTATACAATCGGATCATCACTGGCGAGGCTAAGAATAATCATGTCGCACAGACTCCGCCCGATGCTGACGACTGCCTGTCTGGTGGCACTCAGCGCGATCTGCAGTGCCGCGAGCGCACCTCTGAAAGTGGCTTTCGTCTACGTGGGTCCGATCTCCGATGGCGGCTGGTCGTATCAGCATCATCTTGGCAAGCTCGCGCTGGACAAGGAGTTCGGGCCGCGGGTGCAAAGCAGCTATGTCGAGAGCGTGCCGGAGACCGCGGACGCTGAGCGCGTCATCCGCCAGCTCGCCGCCAAGGGCAATGACATCATCTTCACGACCTCGTTCGGCTACATGGATCCGACGCTGAAGGTCGCGAAGCTTTTCCCCAAGGTGAAGTTCGAGCACGCCAGCGGCTATAAGACCGCGCCGAACATGGTCGCCTATGAGGCGCGCTTCTACGAGGGTGCTTACCTGCTCGGCGTGCTGGCCGGGCGCACCACCAGGACCAATACGCTTGGATTCGTCGGCTCGTTTCCGATCTCCGAGGTGATCCGCAACATCGATGCCTTCACGCTCGGCGCGCGCAGCGTCAATCCGAAGATCCACACCAAGGTGGTGTGGGTCGATACCTGGTATGACCCGGGCAAGGAGCGCCAGGCGGCCGAGGCGTTGATCGCCCAGGGCGCGGATGTGCTGTGCCAGAACACCGATTCTCCGGCGACGGTGCAGGTCGCGGAAGAGAAGGGACTACACGCCTTCGGTTGGGACTCGGATATGGCCAAGTATGGCCCGCACGCACAGCTGACGGCCAATACCGAGAACTGGGGTGTCTACTACATCGATGAGATCAGGAAGGTGTTCGATGGCAGCTGGAGCGGGGACCGCAAGATCAAATGGGGTATCAAGGAAGGGGCCGTGGCGCTGACGCCGCTGAATCCTTCCGTTGCAGCCGACGTCGCCAAGCTGTTTGAGTCGAAAAAGCAGGCTATCGCCGCCGGAACACTGATCCCGTTTGCAGGCCCGCTGAAAGACAACACCGGCGCACCGAAGGTTGCCGCGGGCAGTGCAATGACGGTGGACGAGCTGGTGTCGATCAACTGGTACGTCGAAGGTGTGGACGGTACGGTACCGAAGTGAGGATCGGCGCGTGCCGCGCAACGTTGAAATCAAATCTGCTGACGGCATGAAGATCCTTGTCACCGGCAGCGGGGCGCAGGACGCGACAGAAGACGCCGCCAGGAGGACCGCAGTGGCCTATGCGTCGCAGCTGCGCATCTGGGCTCTCGTTATGTGCGTGGTCCTTGCGGTGACCTGGGTGTTGCCGATCAGCTATGCGGCGGTGATCGCGGGCCACGCGCCGGCGACGGCCGCCGCGCGCCTTTGGCGCGGCTACTGGTGGCTGGGCGCCGCGCCCGCACTTGCCGCTGCCCTGCTGCCGCCCGGCTGGTTTCGGCCAGGGGCATGGGAGCGTGGCGGAGACATCTACAAGCCGTTCGGCGACGGACGA
>DATMRM010000363.1:0-4300 GCA_035566155.1 Steroidobacteraceae bacterium
ATCGACGACCAGGATGCGGGCCTTGCGCGGCTGGGGCGTCGACGCCTCGCGCTTGCCAGCGGGTTGCTGCAGGCCAAAATCGAGCGGAACCGTCGCGGCGGTGGCGTGCGGAGTCACGGTGTCGTCTCCCGTCGGCATTCAGGGCTTGGAAGGTTCGGTGGCAGTCGAATTACGATCATTGATTGAGCGCTCAATATGGGAAACTGCCTCAAGTTTAGCCCTTGCGTCCTCCAGTTCCTTGCGCAGCTTCGCATTTTCGTCAGTCTCCGCCGCTAATCTGTGATTTACGCTGGCAAGCTTGTCACGGGCCTCACGCGGTGCATCATCCCTAAGGCGCCTGTTTTCGGCGTCCAGGATGAGCTGCCGCTCGACCTGCTGCAGCTCGCTACGCGCCAGATAGCGCTCAACGGGCAGCAAATCCTCAGGCGTTGCAAGGAGTTCCGCCAGGTGTCGCTGCGCGGCGACGGGATCAGATCCGCTGTGCCCCGGGGTTGCGAGCGCGAGTGCGAACTTCAGTTTGTTGCTGGTGGTCGGCGTGAGCTCCGCGGCATTCTTGGCCGCCTGAAACAGTTCGGCCTGTCCGGCCGGGTCTTTCTGGGGCAATTCACTGACCAGCTGCAAGGCGGCAACGACTGGATTGACATCGGGCGAAACCTGCACTGAAACCGGCGTCGCAGGGTAGCGCTGGCCAAACCCGAACGTGGCGCAGCCGCACAGCACAGCGGCGAGCGCGCCAGCGGCGAAGAGCCGCGCGCTATGCGGCAGCATGCGCCCGTATCGCGGCAGCGTCTGTCTGGCGAAGCGGCAAGCGGACCCGAAAATGCGCGCCACCATCCGGGCGGTCAATGATCTCGATCGCGCCGCCGTGCGCGCCGACGAATTCCGTGACCACGGAGAGCCCAATACCCGTTCCTTTGACATGCCCGCCCTGAGGAGTCTTGCCCTGGTAGAAAGCCTCAAAAATCCGGTTGCGCTCGTCGGCCGGTATCCCAGGCCCGCTGTCGATCACGTCGATAATCAGCTGTTCGCGTTCGCTCAGCGCATGTATCGCGATGGTACCGCCACGTGGCGTGAACTTGATGGCATTGGACAATAGGTTATCAAGGATCAGGCGTAATTTCCCGCGGTCTGCCTGGGGCGTCAGGTCCTCGATCTTCACATCGAGGCGCACGCGCTGCGCGATCAGCGTCAGCTGCTGGTTCTCCAGCACACCTTTGATCAGCGGACGCAATTTGAATTCGCTGATCTCGAGCCCCGTGCTCTTGGCCTGCCAGGCACTGAAGGAGAGGAGATTCTCAATCAGGTGCTGCAACTTCATGCTGTTCTCGCGCAGTATCCCGACAACCTCACGTTGGCTGCCCTGAAGTTCTCCCACCGCGCCATCGATCAGCAATTCGGTGCCCTCGCGAATGTTTGCGAGCGGCGTCTTCAGTTCGTGCGACATATGCCGCAGGAATCGATTCTTCTCCTGGGCCAGTTCGAGCAGCCGCAGGCGCAGCCAGTCGAGCTGCGCGGCGAGCTTTTCCAGATCGCGCGGTCCGCGTATCGCAATGGGGCGGGAGAACTTGCCTCGCCCCAGTTCATTGATGGCGCGGTCGATCGCACGGATGGGCCGGCCGAACCAGAACGTGAACAGGCCGACGGCCAGGAATGTCACGGGCACCAGCAGCAGGGTCACCCAGAACAACTCGCGCTGCGCAAGGTCCGTCGCTATCTGCAGATCGTCGAGCTCGCGATCGATTTGCTGATTGCTGTGCTGGGACATCCGCGATGCCATATCAAGGAGGCGCGGATAGGCATTGATCAGGGCGGACATCTCGGGCGACGCGGGTGGCGTCTGCTTAAGTACCACGTGCAGGCGCTGCGCCTCGGCCTGCAGGCCCCCCAGCTGCTCATGCGACTCGGCGTCCGGCAGCAGGCGCAGCAATTCACGCGTGGTCGCCATCAGGCGGTCGTTGTTGCGTGCATACACATCCAATAGATCGGCGTTGCCTATGATCTGGTAGAGCCTCGCCGTGCGCTCGAGCGCGCTGATCTGCTCGAACATCAGCTGGTTATTGCGCGTCCCTTGCATACCGTGCACGACCAGCTGCTCACTGCGATCCGACAGGCGGCTCATCTGCACCGCGGCATTGACGATCGCAACCAGCAGCGGCGCGGCCACGAACGTGAAGCCGATCAGCATGAGCCCGCTTAATGACCTGGGACGCAACAAGCGCATGCTGGCCATTCTAGCAGCGCTGTAGACTCTCATATATGAAGGAACAGACCCCCTACGCGTCGCTCTCGCCCGGCGTCGTTCAGGACGCACTTGAGGCGGTCGGCTACCTGTGCGATGGGCACGTGCTCGCCCTTGGCAGTTACGAGAATCGCGTCTACCAGGTCGGCGTCGAAACCGGCGAACCGGTCGTCGTCAAGTTCTATCGTCCCGGGCGCTGGCGCGACGAGGCGATCCTGGAAGAACACGCGTTCACGCTGGAGCTGGCCGCACAGGAGATTCCGGTCGTACCCCCGAGCGTGCGGGACGGGCGCTCGCTGCACAGGCACGCCGGCTTTCGCTATGCGGTGTTCGCGCGCCGTGGCGGGCGCTGGCCGGAGCTTGGGACCACGGACGAGCGCGAATGGGTCGGCCGCTTCCTCGGCCGCATCCACGCGGTGGGGCGTGCAGGACGATTCCTGCACCGGCCAAGACTCAGTATCCAGGAACTCGGGCACAAGGCGCGCGAGACCGTGCTTGGCGGCGACTGGATGCCGGACTATCTGGCCGCGAAGTACGCCGATGTGACGCAGGCGTTGCTCGCCGAGATCGAGGCCCGGGCGCCGCTGTGGGGCGGTGCGGCGCAAATTCGCATCCATGGAGATTGCCATCGCAACAACATCCTGTGGACTGACGCAGGTCCGCATTTTGTCGATCTCGACGATTGCCAGACCGGACCTGCGATTCAGGATCTGTGGATGCTGCTCGCAGGAAACATGCAGGAGATGCGCACGCAGTTGCGCGACCTGATCGCAGGCTATGAGAAGTTTCTGCCGTTTGACCGCGGCGAACTCGCGCTGATCGAGTCGCTGCGGGCCCTGCGCATGATGCATTATTCGGCATGGCTCGCGCGCCGCTGGCATGACCCGGCGTTTCCGCAGGCTTTTCCATGGTTTGCGACGTCACGATACTGGGAAGATCACTATCGCTCGCTGGACGAACAATTGACAGTCCTTGACGCGCCGGTGCTGGAGTTGTGAACAACCCAGATTTTGAGGATCATAGTCCCATGAGACGGCGATCTAGCCCCCAGAGTGGCGCGGCAAACGCCCGGCTTGGCATGTGCGGCGCGATGCTCGTACTGGCTGCGTGTGGCGGCAGTAAAAAAGTGGACACTGCGGATCAGCTGGCCGCGAAGAATGCCGCGGCGGCGGCCAAGCAACATCCTTCCACCTCCGCCGAGCAAACTGCGACCATGGTCCAGGCCCCCACCAGCGGCAAAGCCACCGCGCCGATGCAACTGAAATTCGAGCTTGCTGAGCGACCGGTCGCCGGACAGACTGTTGATATGGGTCTTGCGCTGATGGTCACGGTGCCGGCCCAATCGGTGACGCTGCACCTGGCCGACGCTCCGGGTATCGTGTACGCCGATGCGGCGGACCGGCTGCTCGGCGCGGTGGTGCCCGACACGGTCTATCGCCAGGATATCAAGCTGAGCGCTACGGCCGAGGGCGTCTATTTCGTCGGCGTTACGGCAATAATGTCACGCGATACGCTGACCGAGACACGCAACTTCAGCATCCCGATCATCGTCAGCGCCGAATAAAACAAACTCCCCGCAAGGGCGCTGAAGTCACTATAATGATCGGTTTCCTGGAACCTCATCGTGACCCAGCAACTTCGCAACATCGCCATCATCGCGCACGTCGATCATGGCAAGACGACTCTGGTCGATCAGCTGCTGCGCCAGTCGGGCACGCTCGACGCGCGCAAGGATCTGCAGGAACGGGTCATGGACTCCAATGTGCTCGAGCGCGAGCGTGGCATCACGATCCTGGCGAAGAACACGGCGATCAACTGGGGCGACTACCGGATCAATATCGTCGATACGCCGGGCCACGCCGATTTCGGCGGCGAGGTCGAGCGCGTGCTTGCCATGGTCGATTGCGTGCTGCTGCTCGTCGATGCCGTCGACGGACCGATGCCGCAGACACGGTTTGTCACACAGAAGGCATTCAAGCACGGGCTGCATCCGATCGTCGTGATCAACAAAATCGATCGCGATGAGGCGCGCCCCGGCTGGGTCCTCGATCAGACCTTCGA
>DATMRM010000364.1:0-7330 GCA_035566155.1 Steroidobacteraceae bacterium
CTGGTCACCGCCATCCAACTCGACCGCCAGACCAGCATTGCCGCCCGGCAGCGGGAACAGATCGGTGGTCGTGAGCTGCGCCCGTGCGAAGCTCTCTTCGGTCTGAGAGTAGGAATTGATCTGACCGAAAAAGCTGTCGTACTGCGCCGGGGTCAGCGCCGTATAGAACTTCGCGTAGTTCGGCGTGTACTCGAAATCACCCAGCGGGCCGACACCGAGCTGTGGTCCGAAGATGTTCGCGAAGAAGCTTTCGACCTGCGGAGCAAACAACAAACTGGTCCGCTCCGTCAGCTTGTTCCTCGTGTAGGTGAAGTCGGCGATGTACTTCCAGCTCGACAGGAAATCACCCTGCACGCCGAGTGTGGCCCGGATCGAATCATTGGTGTCCTTGTCGTCGTTCTTGTCGCGGCCGCCCGACTCCTCGGGTGAGAAGATGTGCTGCACATTGTAATAGTCGGGGGCACCACCATTGTTGACGTTGATGGCGTCGAGATTCGGATCCTCGTAGTAGTAGAACGGGCTGGTGGCGTCGACGCTGCTACCGTAGAACAGCTGTCCGACATTGAACTTGGACACGTCGTGGTTGACCAGGCTTTCCACGAAAATCTGCAGGGTGTCCGTGACGTCGTAGGTCGCATGCAGATAGCCCTGCGTCGATTCGTCGCCGTTGGCGACGGTGTAGAAGCCCGACCTGGTGGTACCGCAATACGAACCTCGGTTCTGACGGGTGTACAACCGCTCGCTACCGCCGAACCCCTCGGTCGTGTTCGCGCAATTGTTGGGATCCGGGAAGTAGTACAAATCACCGTTGGGCTGGCCAAACAGACCGAGGACCAGATAGTCGCGCTCGGCGGTCTGCGGTGTGGTGCCCTGGGTGAAGTACTGGCTGGTCAGCGGACGCTGATACCCCCAGATCGGCGACAGGTTCTCGTATTGACCGCCGATCACCACGTTGAAGTTGCCGATGGTAAAGCCATCGCCAATCGCGAAGCGGCGATCATTGCCACCGCCATCCGCGGTCCATCCGTAGCGGGCATCCACCACCGGACCGTCCAGATTCTTCTTCATGACGACGTTCACGACGCCGGCGATGGCGTCAGACCCGTAGATCGAGGACTGCGCGCCCGGGAGTGTGTCGATGTGATCGACCAGCACTGTGGGAATGCCAGAGATGCTGACGAAGTTCTCGGAGCCGTTGTAGAGCGCCGGATAGTCAGCGATCGGACGTCCATCGATCAGGTATTTGGTGAAGCTGACGTCCAGGCCGAATAGCGAGGTTACCTTCGCGGCCTGGGTGAAACCTGCGAACTGGCCGTTCTGGATACTGCCGGTGGAAAATGAGCTGCGCTGCAGCGCTTCGGCAATATCGGCGAATCCTCTCGCCTGGATGTCTTCGTTTGAGATGACCGTGACCGGGGTCTGGATCGAGACATCCGTTTGTGGAATCAACGAGCCAGTCACTACCACTTCTTTCAATTCGGTCTCGTGCTTGGTGCCCGAGGCGTCGCCAGTCGTTGGCTGGTCGTTGTTATTATTGTTGTCGGCTGCCGCTGAAAGAGTCCAAGGCAATAGACCTAAAGCAAGCATCGCAATGGCGGCACTCGATGCTTTGCGAAAAGAAAAATCCAACCGAGGTACGCGGGTACCCATAGTGTTTTCTCCCTAGTTCTAGTTCTCGATGAAGCCGCTTTCGCCTCGTCGTGCGGGGGGCGATAGTCGGAAATCCATCGTGTTGCAATCACCGTGCAACTCGACAGTAGCACATAGTTTTGCCCGAGTGCATCCGTTGTACGGGTACGACAACGGCCCCGCAGAGGGGACCTGAATTTCCGCGCGGAAAGGACGCGCGGCGCACGGTGGGCAACGCTTTACGGTTGCTTTTCAGATCGCGCGAGTCGCGGCTGCTGCGGGCTCGCCGCGCAATTGCTGCAACCCGGCGCGCTCAACCGCGCGCGATGCCGACGTGAAACCTCGATCAGCAGTCCACGCTTGGCCAGCGCGTCGAGCACGCGCTGACGTGTTGGCATCGACAGGAATGACCAGGTGACGTAGCCGGCAGCGGCCAGCACCACGAGTCCAATGAGTAGCTGCTGCCACATGGATCGAACTCAAGCTCCCAACGCCAGCGCGACGCGGTAGGTTACCAACGCTGCGATATACGCCAGCAGGAACAGATACGCCGCCATGATCAGCGGATAGCGCCACGAGTTGGTCTCGCGACGGACCGTCACGAGTGTGGACAGACACTGGGGTGCGAAGACGTACCAGGCCAGCAATGACAGCGCAGTGGCCAGACTCCAGCTGCCGGCGATCATCGGCTTGAGCGCGCGCTCGACGTCTGCGCCGCCATTGCCGGACAGCGAATACACCGTTCCCAGTGCGCCGACCACGACCTCGCGCGCCGCGATGCCGGGCACCAGTGCCACGCTGATCTGCCAGTTGAACCCCAGCGGCGCAAACAGATGTTGGAGCCCGGCACCGAGCATGCCGGCGAAGCTATAGCGGATTGCGGGCCCATCGGCGCCGCTCGGTGGCGCCGGATAGCTCGCGAGAAACCACAGCAGCACCATCAGCGCCAGAATGATGGTGCCGACCCGTGTCAGAAAGATCTGCGTTCGCTCCCACAGACCGGTCAACAGATTGCGCACAGTCGGCCAGTGATACTCGGGCAGTTCCATCAGGAGTGGGTGATAGTTGGAGCGCAGCGTGGCGCGCTTCATGACCAGGGCAACCAGCAGCGCGCCAGCGACGCCGAGCACATACAGCGAGAACAGCACCAGTCCCTGCAGGTTGAAAATGCCGATGCTGCGAGCCGGAATGAACGCGCCGATGATCAGCGCGTACACCGGCAGGCGCGCTGAGCAGGTCATCATGGGCGCCAGCAGAATCGTTGCCAGGCGGTCGCGCAGATTGGGGATGGTCCGTGTCGCCATGATCCCAGGGATCGCGCAGGAGAAAGAAGACAGCAGCGGTATGAAAGAACGCCCTGAAAGTCCGACCCCTCCCATCAGTCGATCCAGCAGGAAGGCCGCCCGCGGCAGGTAGCCGCTGTCCTCCAGCAGCAGGATGAAGAAGAACAGGATCAGGATCTGAGGCAGGAATACCAGCACACTGCCCGCACCCGCAATGACGCCACCGACGATCAGGCTGCGCAGCGGACCCTCCGGCAGCAGCGCCTGCACCGCATCGCCCAGCGCCGTGATGCCGGCATTGATCCAGTTCACAGGCGATTTGGCCCAGCTGAATACCGCCTGGAACACCAGGAACAGCAATGCAGCCAGCAGGATCGGGCCCAGCACCGGATTCATCACCACCGCATCGATGCGTGCCAGGGCGCGATCGCGCAACGGCTCGACGTAGCCCACCGCTGAGAGGATGCGGCGCGCCTCTCGCTGGGTGGCAGCCAGTTCTTCGTGCGAGCTTCCGGGGAGCGTGAACGCCTGGCGCGCGGGACCCACGACCACCTGATCGAGTGCCGCAATCAGGTTCGCCTCGCCGCCTGACTTGACCGCGACCGTTTCCACCACCGGCACACCCAGCTCGCGCGACAGAGCTGGCGCATCGAGCATGAAGCCACGGCGATGCGCCAGGTCGCTCATGTTGAGAGCGACCACCATTGGAATGGACAAGCGCGCCAGCTCGAGCGCCAACCGCAGCGACAGCCTGAGGTTGGTGGCATCCAGCACGCATACGATCAGATCCGGCGGCGTCTCGCCGTTGAGCCGCCCGAGCACCGCATCGCGTGTGATCGCCTCATCCAGTGAGGTCGGCACCAGGCTGTAAGTCCCCGGCAGGTCCATGACGCGATAGAGCCATTGCGGCTGCGCGCCGACGAAAGCGCCTTCCTTGCGCTCGACCGTGACTCCAGGATAGTTTGCGACTTTCTGCCGGCTGCCCGTGAGCCGGTTGAAGAGCGCCGTTTTTCCGCAGTTGGGCGCTCCAACCAGCGCCACCCTGCGCACTTGAATATCGGGATTGTCTCGCGTCACGTCGCCTCGCGACTTAGTTAACTGGTAGCGTCAGGCCTCGACCTGAACCAGGACCGCCTGCGCCTCGCGACGGCGCAACGCAAACATCGAGCAGCCGATGCGCACCGCGATCGGATCGCCGCCGGGCCGGACTTCCTCGATGACTTCAATGCGCTCACCGGCGATAAAACCCAGTTCCATCAGTCGCCGGGCCACGGTGGAGCCCACCGCGTCCCCGAGTGAGTGGCCGGCATCGAGGTCCGATATCGCACTGACAATGCCACGGCAGCCCTTGCGCAATTGCGCCAAGGGTTGAATGGCGTCGGTCTGGTGCCATGAACGGCAGGAATCCACAGGAGCGCTCGCCTCACCGCGTGAATGACAGGAAAGTAACAAATGCGAATCACTCGCAATCGCGTTTGCAGCATATCCCACGCGGCTCTCCTGCGCCACTTCAGTAGCGTCAGGATGAGCGATCGGTGGAGCGCTATGTCAAATCGCTTCCCCGATGCCCAGCCAGCGCTTGATCAGGTAGTCGAGCGAGACCTTGCCGGGACCTCGGCAGAGCAGAAACACCAGCATCGCAGCCCATTGGATGTGTGTCGGCCACGCTCGTGGGTAGATAAAGGCTTCGATATACGCGCTCATGCCCAGCAGCAGGAACGCGACTGGACGGGTCAGCAGGCCCAAGACCAGCAGTATCGAGCTCGTCGCTTCAATGCCGGCGGTCAGATGCGCAGCCGCATCCGGAGAGAGCAGCGGCAGTTTGTACTCGTCCTCGAACAGCGCCACCGTCGTGTCCCAGTTCTGGATTTTGGTCGAAAACGAACTCCAGAAGACCTCAGCCACCGCCAGGCGTGCGGGTATCGCCAGCAGGCTGTACGGGACGCGGTCCAGCCAATTCAGGATGCGCTCGATCAGTCCGGTCAACCCTGACTGGGATGCTGCAGCGCCATGGCTGGTGGTATTCACGACTTCGGTTCTCCTGTGCACGAAAAATCGATGAATCGTCCTGAACTCAGATGATCGGCCAGCAGTGCATTGAGCGCATCGCCTTCGGGCGCGGCGGTTTCATCGAGTGCGGCATGCAGCGGTTTGCCTTGGGCCAGCGATCGGGTGAACTCCCACGCCCATGCGGTGAGACGCCGTACCTGTACGCCATGCGCATCGCGCTCGATCAACAGCTGCACCGGTCCTGACGTCAGATCGATCCGCGCCATCGCCGCGCTATCCTGGTCGAGTACCGCTCGCCAGATACTGTCGGCGGGAAAGGCCAGCTGCAGCAGGCTCAACGCCGGGTGAACCGCGAAACTGACACCCGGCAGCGCCGCGTCACCCAGTGACGCCAGACGCGTGATATCGATTCCAGCCGCATCGGCAGCATGCAGCGCCCGATTGATCGCCCATTCCAGGCGCCCAACGTCCGGCAGATAGGGCAGCGTCGCGGCCGGTGCAAACTGCGCGAGGAAATCGGGCCACCGATCCCCATAGTCGTTCAGACAGGCGCTGCGGGGCGCATGCGCTGCAATGAATTCGTGCGCGGCACCCTCGAAGAACTCGGCGCCCACCACACGCAGCACGGCGGGGTAGGACAGTCGCAGTGCATAGACCAGCGTGCTGGTCACCGTGTTGCGATAGATCGCCAGCACTTCCTCTTGTAGGAGATCCGCATTCGGCGGCCCCGGCACCAGCAGGCGCTGACGCATCGAGTGCTGTACTTCAAGCAGCGCAGGCATCGGCTTGGCGCGCGGCACGCAGTCGTTCGTTGGCCAGTCCGGCTTCATCCAGCAGCACCCCCAAGGCCGGCACATCGGTATCCCACTCGATCAGGGTCGGCTTCGGCCCGAACAGGCGCAGCGCCTGTTCAAACAGCGACCACACCTCGGGCGCGACGCGCGAACCATGATCATCAATGCGGATCGTGCGGCCACTATCGAGCGTGCGCACGGCATGTCCCGCCAGATGAATCTCACCGATCGCCCTGGCGGGCAGATTCCGCAGATAGAGATCCGCATCCCAGCCGTGATTGCAGGCGCTGACGTAGATGTTGTTGACGTCGCACAGCAGGCCGCATCCGGTGCGGCGTGCGACCTCGGCGATGAATTCCCACTCCGGGATGCTCGAATGTTGAAACTGCAGGTACGTGGACGGATTCTCGACCAGGATCTGCCGCTGAAGGGTCTCCTGGGTCTGCTGCACATGTCGGCAGACCACCTGCAGCGCCTCGTCAGTCATCGGCAGGGGCAGCAGATCAGCCAGGTATTCGCCACCGACCACGCTCCAGGAAAGATGTTCGGAGACCAGCGAGGGCTCGACGATATCCACCAGGTCGGCCAAGCGCCGCAGGTGCCCGGGATCGAGGCCCTCCGCGCTGCCAAGGGAAAGTCCTACTCCGTGCAGCGATACCGGATAGTGGCGACGCACATTCAGAAGCGTCTGCCGTACAGTGCCGCCACCGAAAAAATTCTCGCTGTGCACTTCAAGCCACGCGACCGGAGGCGTGGTCTCGAGCACCTGGCGATGATGTGGAAAGCGCAGCCCGATACCCGCACTGACGGGTACCGGGCTGGTTGCGCTCGAGTAGCGGATCGACTCGTTCAATGGACGCACTCAAGCTTGAGGCGACACCCTGCGAATGCTTACATCGCGCTGGTGGTGCCACCCGCGATCTTGGCGCAGTCGCCAGACGGGACCAGAACGAACGACTTCGGATCGCGCGCCGTGGTGGACTGACCGGCGCAGGAATGAGAGCCGGTAGCGCAATCGTTCTTGCCGGAAGCGTTGATGCCGTAACATTTTTCGAGATGATCCTTCATCGCCTTCGCCGTGTTGTCCTTTACCGGATCGGCTGAAGCAATCGGCGACACGGCGAGTGCGAGACCCACGGCAGCGGACAGGGCCGAAGCGGCCAGTACCAAACGATTCATGATGATCCCCTCTTTGACTGACGGGCCCCGGGATTGGGGCCACGTGGTTAACTTCGTGGATACGTGCAAAAGGTTACACTGGATGCGGTGGCCACCGATTCTACGCCTGCCGAACGAGACCTGGCCTGGTCCCGACTGATGCGCGCGGCGCAGGCCGGCGAGCGCGCGGCTTACGAGCGACTGCTGCGCGAGGTCACCCCGCTCATCCGGTCGGTCGTGCGGCGCCATTCCAACAACCGGGCGGACATCGAGGAGATCGTCCAGGACACCCTGCTGACCCTGCATCGTGTCCGGCATACCTACGATCCGGATCGACCCTTCGGTCCTTGGCTGGCGGCGATTGCTTCGCGCCGAAGCATCGATGCCCTGCGCCGGCGCATACGGCTAGCGAAATTCGAGGCCCCCGAACAAGGGGCCTATGAAACCTTTGCCGAC
>DATMRM010000365.1:0-17739 GCA_035566155.1 Steroidobacteraceae bacterium
CGAGGCCTGGCTCGGGGCCGAAAGTGGCAGTCAGCGCATCCTCGATGCGATGAACAAGGGCACGACGATCCAGGAGATTCTCACCGCCCGCGATCGCCTCAGGAGCTGTGGCATACGCGTCGGCTTCTTCATTCAACTCGGCTATCTGGGAGAGCAGCTCGAAGACATACTCGCGACGCGCTCCTTGATCGAGCAGGCCAGACCGGATGCTGTTGGCGTCAGTGTCTCCTACCCGTTGCCCGGCACGGTATTTTACAACCAGGTCAGACAGCAGCTCGGACGCAAGACCCATTGGCGCGAGAGCAACGATCTGGAGATGATGTTTCACGGCACTTACGTTTCAGACTTCTACCGGGCGGTGCGTGACCTGCTGCACGAGCATGTGTCGGCCGAAAGACTGAGCGCGTTGCCGAACAGCGAACCGCATCGTCACGCCCTGCAGGCGCTGCGAACCCGTTGGGAAGATCTGGTTGCGCGCGAGCAGCAATATCGCCGCGATCGCAGCCTCGTTTCAGTCGCCTTGAACTGACCATGCCGCCACTGAGGCTCGTCGAGTCGGCACTGCGTCAGGCGACCGAGGCGTTTGCTGCCGAACTTGCGAGTCCCGGGAACCGCTCGCCTGAATGGGGCGAGCTCGAATGGACCATGGCCAAGGCGGCCGCCGTTCTGCATGGCGTCGCGCCACTGCTGGCCGCCAGCTTGCACTGGCAGGGGCCACCCGAGTGGAGGCGATTTGTTGAGCAGCAGAACCATCACACGTTGCTGCGACACCGGCGCATCGAGGCCCTGCTCGCGTGCATGGATGAAGCCACCCGACGGCAAGGTATTGCGGCCCTAGCGCTCAAGGGCGCGGCACTGCATGCGCTCGGCCTGTACTGCGCCGGCCAGCGCCCGATGGCCGATATCGACTTGCTGGTACGTGAGCGCGACGTCCAACCGATGCTGCGGGTGTTGCAAAGCCTGGGATACCAGCAGACTTCGGCCACCTGGAAACATCGAATCCTCGAGCCCCAACGGCCGGCAGCCGTATCGCGTCCTCAGGCCCAGTACGCCTTAGGTGAACACTCCGAGGCAGCGATCAAGATCGAGTTGCATACGCGGATCGCGGAACGGCTACCCGTCATCGAGGTGGACGCGACCGAGTGCATCGTGCCTTCCGAACCACGGCCTGGGCTCGTTGGCTACCCGTCGACCGCGGCACTGCTGATGCACTTGCTGCTCCATGCGGCGGGCAATATGGTGGTACGGACGCTGCGTCTCATTCACCTGCATGACATTGCATTGCTGACGGCGCGCATGAATGACGCGCAGTGGGCGCAGTGGCTGCGTAGCCGCGTCGACCATCGATCGGCGTGGTGGGCGGTTCCGCCGCTCGAACTTGCTGCGCGCTACTACCCGCACAGCATCCCGAGCGAAGTGCTCGCCGAATTGAGACCAGAATGCCCGCGCGCCTTGCGAGCCCTATCGCGACGGCAGACACTTTCGGATGTTTCCTATGCTGCTCTGGACGTCGAGGCGTTCCCGGGTCTTGGCTGGGCCGCCTCCTTGTCCGAGAAGTGGCGTTGCATACTGGCTCGGATTCGGCCGGGGGCGGATTGGCGGGTGATGCGCGAACTCGTGCGAGCCGAGCCGTGGAGCGCCACCGGCGCCTCACCACGTCAGTCGCTCGGTCGCCGCGGGCTGCGAATTCTGCTGACCCGACCGCCACGGCCAGCCTCCATGTACATCGTGCGCGCAGCGCTCGCTAGCATGACAATCCATGAGATTCGCTCAACGCCAAGCCATGGCCCGTTGTAATTTCCGGCATTTGTGAAAGTATCGATCATCATCGCGGTGTACAACGAAGCGCCAACCGTGGCCGCGCTGCTGGATCGTGTCTGGTTGCAGCCGCTGCCGGGTGTCACCAAAGAGATCATCGTGGTTGAAAGCAATTCGACCGATGGTTCTCGCGAGATCGTCGCGGATTTTTTAGGCAGTCACGGGGATGAGTCGTCAGCGCGTATTCAGGTCATTTATCAGGACCGTCCGAAAGGCAAGGGAAACGCGATCCGGCAAGGTTTCAGCGTCGCGAGCGGGGATATCCTGCTGATTCAGGATGCGGACCTGGAATATGAGGTCTCGGACTATCCCGACTTGCTCGCACCGATCATCTCCGGCCGCGCGGCTTTCGTGCTCGGCAGTCGTCATCTCGGAGCGGAATGCTGGAAGATTCGAAGATTTGCCCACCACGGACTGAAAGCGGCGTTCATGAATCTCGGCGGCATGCTGTTTCATGGTTTCTTCAATCTGCTCTTCGCCACCCGCCTCACCGACCCGACATCCATGTACAAGGTGTTTCGCGTGGACTGTCTCGAGGGCCTGCGGTTCACGTGCAACCGGTTTGATTTCGATTTCGAGCTGCTGGGCAAGTTGATTCGTGCGGGCTTCATACCGCTTGAGATTCCCGTGTCCTATGCATCCCGTGGATTCGAGCAGGGGAAGAAGATTCGCATTTTCCGAGATCCCTGGACCTGGGTCGCCGCCATACTCAAATGCAGGTTCAGCGCAATCAAGGGCACTGCACACGCCACCGTGCCCCAAGGCGATGCAGTGAGGGACAACGCCTGAACGGGCCTTGGGAGAAGGCTTGCTAGTTAGTTTCGCTCCCAGATCTCTTCCTGATCAGAGAACGTCCACACTTTGTGATAGTGATCCAGCAGGAATTGATGGAAGGTCGCGAACAGGTACCACGGTGTTTCCAGACCGGGTGACCAGAGGATGTAGCGTACTCGCTTCTGTTCCAATTGCCGCATGCTCAGTTCGAGGAACTCGGGACGCGTTTCATGAAACAGAAAGGTGAACGTCGGGATGCGAAGTGCCAGCGGCAGATACACGCCCGGCAGGCGCGACTGAAAAAAGTATTGGCCAGGTTCCGTGTGCTTCGCGATCCAACCCAGCTTCTCGCCGGCCAGCGGAACCGCGGCGACCCTTCCGCCGGGCAGGTCCACAGTCACTGAATGCTCCAGCTGTCGCACCCACGCCTGATGTGCGGCGTAAACCACCAATCCGACGCATAGCAATCCCGTCAAATGCGGGCGATAGCTTCCCACCTGATCGCAAATCAGCCACATCGCCAGCACAAAGCTGGGAATCGCGACGCAATAGACCCGGAGCCAATTTGGGCTCTGCGCGACTTCCAGGAATAGCGCTGCGCCGACGAATGCCAGCAGCGCGATCCGTCTCTGACAGAGCGAGGACATGTCTCGCTGCGTACGCAATAGCTTCCAGAGCGCGAGCGAGCACACCGCTGGCATGGCGAAATAGGCGATTGAATAGCGCAGCGGCCAGCTCAGCACACTATCCGGTGGCAGCCCATTCCATTGGTTTCTCATGTATTGGCGTACGAACGTGAACTGAAAATACCAAAGCCTGGGAAACCCGACCCTGAAGATGAAGTAGCTGCTGAGAACTCCCCAGGCCGATAGAAAAGACAGCGCGAGTAGTGACTGACGCCTCAAGCAGTGAAACCATGAGTCGCGCGTTTGGAATCGCTCCCAGACCAGATAGCCGGCGACGCCCATTGCCGCCATCGCGCCCCGGGTCTGCGTGAAGAAAGAAGCTGTGCCCAGCAAAGCGCCGCAGATCAGTAGTTTTGAGTTCGATGTCCGCGACAGCAGCGCCGCCAATGCGCCCATTACCGCCAGCATGCTGAACCAATGATGGGTGCCGTCAAGCCAGCTCCCGTAGTCGAACACCAGGAACAGCGCGGCCGTCACAGCAGCCAGCGCCGGTCTCAAGACTGAGCAGGCAACGCGGTAACAGAGCCAGGAAAGCGCTGCGCCGAGCAACAGCACGACCAGGTTGGTTACCCAGACCTGCGAGCCGAACAATCTGAACGCCGCGAGATAGGCCAGGTCGGTGCCCGGGGGAGTGAATTCGAAGAAGTCGCGATAGACGAGCTCGCCATGCAGCAACCGCTGTGCGTTCATCCAGAAGACTTGTTCGTCTCCGCCCAGCAGCAAGGGTGTATGCGCAGAGGTCAACAGGTTCGCATAGAGGTAGATAACGCTCCCCAGGAGCACGGCCGCATCATAGCGGCCAAGGCCGAATGGCCTGTCCGCCTTCCGGCTCACGGCGCTGTCGTTGAAAGCGGCGAGCCTTCCAGCGAAAATCCGGCACTCTGAGCGTCGTCGCAGAACATTTTCACAGTATCGAGGGAATATTGCGTCAGATCGTAGCCGATAAGCGACAGCTTATTGAGAATGTCCTGCGTGACCGTAATCACATGACAGCCGATGGCGTCGGCCTGAAAGATATTGAGTATCTCGCGCGAACTCGCCCACACCAGTTCCGCCTTTGAGTTGAGCTTCAGCAGTTCGAGGGCCTTGGCTATCAGAGGTAAGGGATCCAGGCCGGTGTCGGCAACCCGTCCAGCGAAGATCGAGACGTAGCTTGGAACAGCAGGGTTCAGAGCTTCCACGATTCCTCGCACCTGTGCCAGAGTCATCACCGCGGTGACATTGACCTTGACCTTCCGGTTCGAGAGTCGGCTGACTAGTGAACGGCAGGATTCGCACCGAGTATTCGTAACGGGAATTTTCACGTAGACGTTTTGCGCCCAGCTCGCGATCTCGAGGGCTTCGCGCTCCATCTGCGCGAAATCGTCGGACAGTACCTCGAACGAGATCGGCTTGTCGCGAATCTCGGTGAGCATCTCTCTGGCAAAGGCGCGATAGTCGGAAATCCCGGCCTTGCGCATCAAGGTCGGATTGGTTGTCAGGCCTTTGATATACGGTTTGGCGCACATGTCGAGCATGCCTGCCTTGTTCGCGCCGTCGGCGAACAGCTTCACGTTCAGCTGGTCCAGCGTCACTTTCTGGCGAGCCGATGTCGACAGAATGATGTTGGCAGCCTCAATCAGAGAGCCGACACGAAAATCGCAGCGGCTGGGCGGCGCTTCCATGTAGTTGCCATCGACAAAGAACGTCCGGCAGCCGGCGCGCTGTCCAGCCTCGACGTCCCGGGCGCGATCACCCACCATGAAGCTCGAAGACAAATCGATTCCGAGGTCCTGCGCTGCCCGAAGCAGAAGTCCCGGCCTGGGCTTTCTACAATCACAATTGTCGGCGTTGTCGTGAAAGCACGTCAGCACGGCATCGAGGTTGAGTCTGTCCTTCAGATGGTTGTTGATGTCGATGACCATCTGCTTGGAGGCGGTTCCCCGGGCGACGTCAGGCTGATTGGTTACGACGATGAGAGCGTAGCCACGTGCACGCAGGGCATCCAAGGCTTCCGGAACATTGGGCAGGATCTCGAGTTCCGCCACACTGGCGGGCGGATGCGGAGTTCCTTCGCGGATCAGAGCCCGATTGAGGACCCCATCGCGGTCCAGAAAGACGGCGGGATGCTTCATTTTCCCACGGATTCCCATTTTGTCTGCTTGGGCTTAAGTCGCGGGTGAGAAACCAGAAGATGCCAGATCAAAGCCTGGAATGCTTCGGTGTGCGGCGTAATGGTCTGCGGATTGACCGTCGGCACGATCACACAAGCGTCCGCCACCCGCGCCGTATGTCCACCGTCGCGCCCCACTACACCGAAAACACTGGCGCCAACCGCCTTGGCGTGATCCGCAGCAGCGACCAGATTGCGGCTAATATTCTTCTCGGCGTCACCGCCGCCGACGGAGAATATGAACACGGCATCCTTGGCGCCCAGCCTGCTGATTTTAAGCCACTCGACCAATGTGCTCTCCCAGCCGTCATCGTTGATTCGGGCGGTGAGCTCTGCAACATTGTCGGTCGGCGCGTAGCACTCGATCCCAACGAGCTTGCGAAAATCGTTGACCGCATGCGAGCAATTGGCGGCACTGCCGCCCACACCCAGGAAGAATATCCTGCCCGCGGAAGCTTTGATCCGGGCGAGCGAATCCACCAGCCGTTCTATTGCGGCAACGTCCAGCCTCTGCAGAATCGCTACTGCTTCAGCCAGATATTCCTGCGTGTAGCTCATGCGTTGGCCGGTCTTCGTGACAGGAACTCTTGCGTCTCGATGATCCCCTGCTGCGAGCCAATCTCGTAGAAACGACCTGAGACTTCGAACGCCGCAAGCTGTCCGCTCGTCACAAGTTCCCGACAGATGTCGGCCAGGTCGATGGATCGGGCTGGTTGATACTTTGCGAAGACATCCTTCGAAAACACCGATAACCCGAAGTCGATGTGCGCCATATCGGCGCGTATCGAGTGCTTGTCGTATTCAACGATTTCGCCGCCTCGATACACGATGTTGCTGCGGTCCCAGCGATTGTCATTGCGTACCAGCGTCATCAATCCCGGACGGCCGGCGCTACGGTAGGCGGATTGAATCTGCGCCAACGAGCACGGCAGATAGGAATCGCCGTTCAGAACAAAGAAATCCGTACCGAGCAGGGGCAGGGCCTTCTTGATCGCACCACCAGTCCCCAGTAGCCGATCACCGTCGTACGAATAGCGGATTGTCAGGCCCAGCCCATTGCCGTCACCGACGCTCGCCCGGATCTGATCGGCGAGGTGACCGACGCACAGCACGACCCGGTCGATACCCTGGCTTCGCAGCAGCTCGAGCTGGTGATATATGAAAGGCCGACCCGCGACCGCAATCAGGGACTTCGGAGTCCTCGACGTCACCGGACCCAACCGAGTCGCCAACCCGCCGGCCAGTATCGCAAGCGGCAACATGCTCAGGACAGGACTACCTTGGTGCCTTCGAAATCAAAGCGAAAGCGAACCTCTTCAAGTCCGGCCTGGCTCATCGCGTAACGCAACCGGGCTCGATCGGCGGCGTAGAACATCAGGAAGCCCCCGCCTCCCGCGCCAACCAACTTGCCGCCTACAGCGCCGTTCTTCATAGCCAGTGAGTACCATTGATCAATCTTGAGGTTGCTCGCCGACCCGCAGCGGCGCTTCTTGTGCTCCCACTGCTCATGCATCAACTCACCGAATCGCCCCAGATCGCCGGACTCGAGGGCCTCCCTGCTGCGATGCCCCAATGCCTTGACATAATCCAGATTCCGGATCATGTCATCCTCCCGCTTGAGCGATCGCTCGTGCTGGTCCTTCAGGATGCTGCCTGCGGCCCTGTTAGAGCCGGTGAAGAAGAGCAGCAGATTGTCTTCCAGGTCGTACATGGTCTTCGCGCCGATGCGCAAAGGCTGGACAGTGACCCGATGATCCTTGTGGAAGGTGAGGCAGGTGAGCCCGCCAAAGGCGGCAATGAATTGATCCTGCTTGCCGATCGGCTCGCCGAGGCGATCGATTTCGATGTGACAGGCTAGCTCCGCCAATTCCTGCGAGTGGGCGACCCGGCGCTGGTACGCGTACAGAGCCTTCAGCAACGCCGTGGTGAAGCTGCCGGAGGAGCCGAGCCCCGTTCCCGCAGGGATGTCCGCCAGTGTCGTAATTTCGATCTGTGGATTCGGCATGTCCTGCATCGCCAATGCTTCGCGAATGATGGGGTGCTTGACGTCCGCGATACGCTCCACGTGCTCCAATGCGGAATACTTCAAATAAATCCCCGGGCTGAACGGGCGCATGACCGTGACGTAGACGTACTTGTCGATTGCCGCCGCAATCAGGAATCCTTCACGTTCAGCGTAGTAGGAAGCGAGGTCGGTGCCGCCGCCGCCCAACGTGATGCGAAGCGGGCTACGCGCGATAATCATAGCCGCTGTCCGCGTAGATTCTAGCCACCACCGCCAGCGCCGCCATCGCATCTTGCAATCCCGCGGCGGGCTCGCGCCCGCTGCGCACATCCTCGATGAACTCCTCCATTTCGATCGACCATGAGTCGTCGGCCATTGGGTATTCCCAGATCGTGGTCTCGGGCGGCCCCATCTGCGGCAGCATCTTGTACCAGGACAGTCGCTCCATCCCGTAGCTGCCACCGAGTCCATCCACCTGCAGCTTGCCGTCGCGACCGCAGAGTTCCCACGAGAAAATATTCTTCCACTCGGTGCAACTGGCATGCAGGAAGGCCACCTGTTTGGTCGCGGTCTTCAGCAGCATGAAGCCATTGTCGTCAACCGGCATGTTCCAGAAATACGTGTGGGCAAATCCGTCCACTTCAACGAACTCGCCCAGAAACCAGCGCGCCAGATCAATCAGGTGAACGCCCTGGTCGATCAACTCGCCACCGCCCGACCTTTGCGGTTGGGCGCGCCACTCCTGCTCATACCCGACTCGACCGCCGTGCCCATATCGGGCCCGCACGAACAGCAGCGGCCCCAAAGCTCCGGCGTCCACCAGTCGTCTGGCCTGTCGAAAGGCGCGGTGATAGCGATGGTTGAAGCCGACGCGCACACGCACGTCATGCTCGGCCGCCAGGCGACGCAGCTCCTGCAATTCGTCGACATTTCTACCCGCAGGCTTCTCTACCAGCACATGCTTGGCCGCGCTGATCGCGGCGCGCACGATCGGCGCCTGCAAGTCTGGGGGCGTTGCCACGACGACGGCATCGATGTCAGGACGTGCCAGCAGCTCGCGCCAATCCGCACTGCAAGCGCACGCGGGCGCGCGCTGCGCGACCCGCTGCGCTTGCGGCAGGTCCGTGTCGGCGCAGTGAATCAGGTTCGCGCCCGCCAGGTGCTGCGACCTCCTTTGTCCGACTGCGCCACAACCGATGATACCGACGTTCAATCGACCTCTCCCCACCCCATCTGGCGGTCCCGCGGCTGAATGCGACGCAGCGTATAGATGTCGGTGCGATTCAGTTCATCGCGGTGATCCGGCAGTATCCTCCAGGGGTCCCAGACCGCACTGATCAATTTCCCGGTGATGCCGTCACTGGCCGATGAACCGAGGAATACGGCCAGTTCGGCCCCCTTGCTCAGTGGTACGCCGCCATTGCGTTTGTGCTGCAGTGACCGCTCGTAGAATTCCCGTCCTATCTTGTCAGGACCGGCGGCGATGAATCCATCGAGGAAGCGGGTGTCGAGAACACCCGGCGCGATCGCATTGACATCAATGTGGTAGGAGCGTGTCTCTTCCGCGAGCGTCTCCATGAAGCGCACGACCGCGGCTTTGGACGCCGCGTAGGCGCTCAGCATGGGTAGCGCCGTGGTCGCGCCTCCGCCCGAGAGTTGTAGAATTTTCCCGCGCCCGGCTTTCTTGAAATGCGGCAACACGGCCCGACTCAGCAGCACGGGGCCGAGCAGGTTGATTTCGATCGCCCGCGTCCATTCGCGCCAGTCCACGCTCTCCACCGCGCCGCTCGGACCGGCGATGCCCGCATTGCTTACCAGGACATCGAGCCGACCGAATTCAGACATCGTCCGTTCCACCAGCGTCGTCACGGCGTCCGGGTCGGAGACATCGGCGGTCATCGCAACGACCGCCTGATTGACGCCCGCAAGCGCTCGCAGAGTCGAGCAGGCAGCCTGCAGCGGCTCCTGGCCGCGCGCGCAAATCATCAGATTTGCGCCGGCCGCCAGATAGTGTCTGGCGATTTCCAGACCCAGACCTTGACTGGCCCCGGTGATGATCGCGCATCGATTCTCAAGCTGTCTGGTCACCGTACTCACGGTTCCTTCACCGGCATGCTCACGTCAAGATACCGCAGGTGGGCTGGCAGACCCGCTCCCGGCGAAACATACGCCCCGGCCAGGACTTCCCGATCCTGCGCAGATCGGATGCCCACGACGACTCGGTCAGGATGCAGGAAGTCGGCGACCGCCCGGCCCAAGACACGGATCGTCATTGGCGTGCGGCCAGCAGCCAGGGGTTGGATCTCAGGTACTCCAGGGTGGCGAGCACGCCCTGCTGAATTGAGCGCTTTGGTTTCCAACCCAGTGCGCGAATCCTATGAGTGTCAAGGAAGATGAATGGACTGTCACCGACCCATCCCCGGTCGCCACCGCTATATACGATCTCGGGCCTGAGCCCCAATGCAGCGCAGATCCAACGGATCGAATCATTGACCTCGCAAAAGCCATCGTGCCCCAGATTGAACACGTTGACTCGATCATTCGCGCGCTCTATCGCCAGCAGCATCGCGTCGATACAATCACCGACGTACAGATATGATTTGCGCTGCCGGCCATTTCCCAGCACGTATAGTCGCCCAGGGTCGGCCATCAACTGCCGGTAGAAATCGAACACGTGGCCGTGCGTATAGCGCTCGCCCAGGATCGACACCAGGCGGAAAATATAGGCCTGAAAGCCGAATGCGGCGCTGTATGCCGCGATCAAACCTTCTGCGGCAGCCTTGGACGCTCCGTACAATGACGTCTGAACCGGAAACGGAGCGTCCTCCGGCGTCGGCGCTATGGATGACTCACCGTACACGGAACCAGAGGAAGAAAAGGCGATTCGATCGATGCCGTTGCGCCGCATTGCCTCCAGCACATTGTGAGTGGCAATGGTGTTCTGCTCCAGATCCCGACGTGGATGTTCGACGCCGAACCGCACGTCGGCATTCGCCGCCAGGTGAAATATGAGCTCCGATCCCGCCATGCTGTCGCTAAGAGTCTTCAAGTCCAGGACATCAGCACGCACCAGATGAAAGTTGGCATGCTGTCGCGCCGAGCGGACGAAGTCCTCCTGCCCAGTGGAAAAGTTGTCATAGCCAACCACGGAGTGCCCCGTTGCGAGCAGCCGCTGCGTCAAGGTACTACCAATGAAACCGGCACAACCGGTGACGAGATACCGCAATTGACCTTCCTGCACCGCCCCGGGGTTTTATGACAGGGCACACCATCGTTGGTAAATCGTTGGTGCTTCCACGTGTTGCCGCGGTTTTACTGTTTGTCGCACTGGCGGGGAACTTTGCTGTGCACGCAGTCGCGCCCGCGCTGACCCGCCTCGATACCGACTTTCCCGACTATCTTACCGCGGCCAGGATCGTAGCAGACCGAGGGGAGGTGGACCGCCTGTACGACAACGCATGGTTCCAGGACCAGATGCGTCGCTACCACATTGGCAAGCCCTCCGAGGGCAAGTTCGCGCCATTTCCGCCGCCCACGGCGCTGCTGTGGGTGTCGCTCGCGCGGCTAACGCCGCTCGATGCGCTCAGGGTGGTGACGGGTCTGAGCGTTCTGGCTCTGGCTGTCTCGGTCACTCTACTGTCGCGTATTCTCGGTTGGAGCGTGCTTGACAGCGCACTGCTGGTGTTGCTTTCGGGGGTCGCAGCCATCAACGCCGTGCGACTTGGGCAACCCTACATGCTCGTGTCGCTGTCCTGCATCCTCGGGTACTACGCCTACCTCCGGGGCCGCCCGCTGTTGGCGGGATTGTGTTTCGGACTGTTCACGCCGATCAAATACTTTCCCGTAGTCATTCTGATCTACTTCGCGTTCTGCAAGCAGTGGAGGGTCGTGCTCGGGGGAGCAGCCGCGATCCTGGCGGTCGTGCTGGTCAGCATCGGGCTGCTGGGATGGAAGGTTCACCAGGAATTCTTAAGCTCGGTGCTCGGCATGCATCTGGTGGGCCAGCTGAGCATGCAGGATCCATTCACCGCCAGTTTTCAGTCGTTCGATACGCTGTTTCGTCGGTTGTTCGTTTTCGATGCGACATCCAATCCGCATCCGATGCTGTCGTCGCCTGAACTCAGCGGCCCTGCGGTTGCGATCACGAAGTCCTTGATCTTCTGCACCGCGATAGCGACGCTCATCCGCCTGGCCCGCAGCGCAGGGGAGCGCGCACCGCCAGCGTCGATCGGATTGCTGGGAATTCTGGTATTGCTGCTCGCGCCGGCCACCGCCACCTATCATTTTGTGCTGCTCTGGCTGCCGATCGGATTGCTGATCAATTTCTTGCTGCGCGAGGGCGCTCGCGCATTCGCCTACTTCATTCTGGGTGTCTACGCGCTGATCGGATTCTTTCCGTACCGCTTGAGCGTCCACTTTGAAGGAGATGGAGCGCTGACCCTCTTGGCCTATCCGAGGCTTTTTCTACTGCTGGCGATGTTCATGGCCTGTGTGATTTTCGTCTGGCGTCCGCGGCGGGGTATGGCGTGAAGACGCGGCAGCAGAACCTGGTTTCGTATGCGGCCTTGCTGCTGTTAGGTTCGCTGGCCTTCATTCACCTGATGGCGCTGCCGCCGTTCCAGGACGAAGGAAGTCAGTTGCGCTGGGTGTGGAGACTCATCAATGCGGGGGATTGGCGGCCCTCGTTGAGCGAGGGGAAACCACTGGAAGCGTGGCTGGTTGCACCGCTGGCGCTCGCGGGTTTCGCACCACTGGCGGCCGCGCGTACGCTGCACGTATTGGCCGGCATGGCAGGCACCGGGTTGATCTATCAGCTCGCGCTTCAGTTCGGCGACCGTACGCGGGCCTTCCTGAGCGCCCTTCTGTTCACCATCTGTCCGTTCGTGGTCTATCTGCAGCGCCTGGCCCTGTCCGACATTTTCCTGTGCACTGCCGGCATCTGGGTGCTGCTGAGCATCGCGCGGCTGCTCAAGTCGCCCACCTGGTCGCATTCTCTCGTGACGGCCATCGCACTGCTGCTGGCCGCGTTGTGCAAACTCCCTGTGGGGTTCGTGTTTCTGACTTCAATGCCGCTGGCATTGCTGTTCATGCCCAGCAGTGAGCGCCAAGTGCTTCTGCGTCGGCCTGAGCTGACTAAGCTGCTTGCCGCGTTTGTTCCGGTACTGCTGCTGCTGCTGATCGTGGCGTTTACAGCGATGATCCAGTTGCGACGTGGCCATGCGCCCGGCTTTGGCGTGGCGGATCTGATGGGAATCGGCATGGGGCGCTACGTTGAACTGGCGCGAGTACTTGGCGTTCAGCGCAGCAGCCTGCTGGCCGAACTCACGACGCAGATGTCATGGCCTGTGGTCATCATTGGCCTGATCGGAATCGTCGGCGGCGCGCTGAGCGGCGATTGGCACGACCGTTGGCTCATTGCTGCGGGACTGCTGCCGATGCTCGCGGTCGCGTGGCTGGCCGATTTCTGGTTTCCGCGCTACCTATTGTTCACGCTGCCTCCACTGATCGTTGCAGCTGTGGCCGGCTGGCAGTTTTTGTCAACGCGTGCCCGGAGCCTCGCGCGAACTGTCGAGCTGGTCGCCTTGACGGCTTGTATGGTGTTCATGGGCCACCAATCGGCATTGATCATCCTCAATCCGATCGCCGCGAGCTGGTCGCCTGTGGACCGAACTCAGTACATTGAAGGCGGCGGCTCCGGTTACGGTTACCCGCAGGCGGCGAAATACCTCCTGCAGGCGAACGACGTGCCGCAGGTCATTTACTCACTGGATGGACACAGCGCGTTCCAGCTGCTCACCTATCTGCCGGCCGCATGGAATAGCCGCGTCAAGACGATCAGCTATGCGCAAGACGGCCAGGAGTTGCGCAGCCAGGAAGCGCGCTTCGAGAACCTGCTCGAACACGCACCGGCGTGGATTGTTGTCCCGGATCCCGTCCTGACGAGCTATCTTGAATCCAGCTTTGGCATGATGCGCCTGAACCGGATCACCTTACGTCCAGTCGTCCGCTTCGACAAACCGGGTGGTCACGAACAACTGGCGATATACGAAGTGACGCGGCGCTAGCTGGCCAGCCGAGCATGTCGTCAGTAATCCAGTCGGTAGAGGCTCGGAACAGTGGAGTCCGTTGCCGTCTCAGAGTATGGAAATCTCTCGATCACCGTCAGCATCTTGAGGAACTGTTCGCTGTCGTAGCCGCCAAGGACACGCGCTCGTCGCTCTTCGATGTAGGCCGACTCATCGAGTACGTAGTGGATACGATTCCCGACGACGTAGCTCGCCAGATCGTTCGCCTCGATGTACGGATACACATCGTCGTTCATGAGGCCGTCCAAATTGATCAAAGGCGGCCGCCCGGGGCCCGCGCTGAAGAAGCTGAGTATTCCGCAACTCCAGCAGCCGACGGTGGCGCCCGGCAGTTCCTGCCCGAGACGCAGCGCCGCCTTGTAGTAGAGCAATTGCATGTGACCGCGCTCGATAAAACCGTCAATCACCGCATAGCCCACCAGAGCGCACCAGAAGACGGCAGCCACCATCTGCATCGCCGGGCGGCCCGCGCGCCAGGCACCCTGTGAGCACGCCGCAACCAGCACGCAAACGGGCAATGCGATGAGACTGGTGTACCAACTCAGCACCGAGGGATTCAGTCCGAACAGAAGCGAGTAGATCAAGAGTGAACACAGGCTGAGCGCGCACAGGTTGGCTTGTTGGAGCGTCAAAGCCTGCAGCCATGGGATCGGCTTGCGCAATGCCGGTGCCGCTGCCGCCGCCAGAATGAGCACAGCCAGCACGGCCAATACCGGCGTGCTGCGGCCGCGCTGCGGGATGCCGATCGCGCTCAGCAATAAATCGCCGAACGGCCGTAAGCTAAAGCTGCTGCGCGTACCCCACAGCATCTTGATCCGCACGCTGCCACTGAGCAGATGGCCGCTCAAGGCATAGGTGTGCCCGAGCGTCAGCAACAAGCCGAGCGTGGCGCCAGCCAGCAGCATGCCGGCGCCGTGCATGGCAGGTCGATTGGGCCGCCAGCATGCCACCAGGCCCGTGCCAGCCAGGGTCGCGGCAGCTAAAGCCCCCGCGTCGCTGCGCGCCAGTTCAAGTAGCAGGCCGAGCGCAAGCAACCCAAGCGCCTGCCGGCGCGGCAGTGGCGCGGAGCCAAGCCGGGAGAAAATTGCGAAGATGATGCTGCTAATCAGGACGACCCAGCCCCACTCCATACCGGAGGAAGCACCCTTCAGGAAGCCCATAGACAGCAGCGGCAGCGCCAGCGATGCGGCTGCGACCTCGCCGCACGTCCGGCGTACGAACCGCACGGTAACAACGGCGCCAGCCACGGCGCAGGCGGTGGACAGCACAATGGCCAGGTACACCAGCCTCAAGCCGGGCTTCGGCTTCATGAGCCAACTCAAACCGGCGAGCGCGTAAGCGTGTAACCACTGCACGCCGGTGGTGTGCGATAGGCCGTGGTCGAACGTCCATTCACCGGTGTCGGCAAAATTGGTAGCAGTGATGAAGTAGTAAAACGCATCGTCCGGAACGAAGAACACGATGCGCCGCGGTCCGCCGCTAAGGATCCACACCGCTCGCGCCACGATGACCAGGCAGACGAACGCAGTCCACCACTTCACCGGCGCCGTCAGCGGGCTGCGCGATACCCGGCTCAAGCGGCTGAGTTTCACGATCAATGGCCTATGCAGGGCTTTGTGCCGGCTGACCGGCATATGCACGGTCATAATCGGGTTTCGCCCGGAGCATCGGAGCCTCGATCAGTCGGTAACTGAAATGAGCGATCGTGAGCGACACAGATGCCATCAGACCCGCATGCAGGCCGTAGCCGCCAGGTATCCAGGATGCGCGCCAAAACATCCGCGTCATCAGGACCATGACAGGTACATGCCAGAGATAGGTTGAATAGCTGATGGTGCCAGCATAGCGAAGCGGTCCCCAGCCGAGAAAGGCTGTCATACCAGGCGCGCGGCGGAAGATGATGGCGCCAATCAGGACTGCAGCGAAAATCGCAAAAACGCTTACGCCGGGAATGGCATTGAGTCCCAAGGGGCCGCCAGGCGCACTTGGCGAATACGAATAGAGCGCCAGAACAGCGGCCATGCCACCGCCAGGTATCAGGAGCGCGCTAAACCAACGGCCTGCACGAGCGCTGCTTGCTGGTTCGGCATGGCTGCGCGCCTCCACCACGGCGACCAGGGTTCCGAGCACAAAGGCGTCGAGCCGCCCTAGCAACAGAAACGTATAGATTCCCTCCGCGCGCAGCAGGTTGCAGGCAATCAGGAACAGGGCGAGCACGGCCCAAGGTAGCCACCCCGAGCGCTTCGTAAGCCACGTGCCTGCCGCAAACATCAGCCAGGCAAGCAGCGGCGCCAGCAGATAGAACTGTTCCTCCAGCGCTAACGACCAGGCATGTCCGAACATGATCGGATAGCCCGGACCCCACCCGTTCGTGAACGGCTGCCAGTAAAACTCGCTGTTCTGGACGAAGAACACACACTGCAGCACTCGCCAACTCAAGCTCTCCTCGGGCGCGTGGAAGTAATGAACATCGATCCAGGCTGCCGCGCACGCAAAGCCAAGCACTGCAAAGTACAACGGCCAGATCCGCACCACACGGCGGCGCAGGTACACCCACCAGAAGTTGGGTTGGTGCCTATGTTGCAACGACCCCCGACCAATGAGATAGCCCGACAACGCAAAGAACAAATCCATGCAGCCCCACACCCAGGGCAACGAGGACCCATTCAGGTGGTTGAGCACCACCAGCAGCGACAACAAGCCGCGCAGCCCATCGAGTTCGCGCACTTTGCCGATCGACGATGCTGCTCTGTGGGCAGCTGTCGCGTCCATGCGCCAATAACTACGCTAGCTAGTGCGCCGCGGTCGCGGTGGCCACTGCGCGCGCCGAGTGCATGCAATGGTCACTCGGCTGCACCGCATCGAGCGCTGCGCAGATGTCGATACTGTCGCCCATCTGTCGCGGCACGCCGGTACGTTCCAGCAGCGCCGATAACGCCTTCGCCGACATCGCGGGTACCCGTGCACGCAGCAGCGCGATCGCGCCGGTCACGTGCGCTGCGGCAAACGAAGAACCCGTGACGAAGTCATAGCTGCCACCGGGTGCGGTGCTGACGATATCGCGACCCGGGGCGTGCAGGACGCCCGGCGCGTGTTCGGAACGTCCGATCTGATCGACCGCAATCACGCCGCCGACGTCGAGGGGAAACCCGTCGAGCCGGCCGCTTTCGGGTACTGCGCCGACGAAGATCACACCGTGCTGCACACCGTAACTGACCAGCTGCGACAGCAGCGGATCGGCAGGCCCGCCGAGACTCAGATTGACGATCTGCGGGTGCGCGTCGATCGCGGCACCCAAGGCACGCGCCAGAGTGAAGGAATTGCACACCGCTTCCATGCTCTGCGGGTGGGCCGGTTGGCACGCCTTGTAGATCAGCAACCGCACTCCGGGGGCAATGCCGACAATACCCAATCCATTGTTGGCATCGGCGCCAATGATGCCGGCGACCTCGGTACCGTGACGATCGGTCAGGAACGCCTTCATGTCTTCGTCGACAAAATTGCGGATGACGGCGATGCGTCCGTCCAGATCCGGATGCGTGGTCGCAACGCCGGTATCGATGATGGCGACGCTGACGCCGTCACCGCGCGACCATTGCTGCGCAGCCGCAGCGTCGATTTCGTTGAAGCCGTGCTGCAGACCGTAGTACGGATCGTTGTACGGGCTGCCGCTGATAGGTGCCACGCGCAGCTCCGGCCGCGCTACTGACGAATTGCCGACGTCGCCATCGGCGAGCGCACTGAACAGTTGCAGCGGCTGGGCCAGCTTGACGCGACCGTCAGCGGACAGCCGTCGCAACAGCGCGACGCGATCAGCGCTGGGCGGCACAGCGAACACGAGGCACTGCACCTTGAGCGGCAGGATCGGCCATTCGCGCACTTCCCGCAGACCGTAGTCGTGCGCCAGTGCGGCGGTGACGGCGCGCGCCTGGTCGCTGACCGTATAGGGGTTGGTGGCGGAATAGCCGTGGGGAGTCGATCCGGGCTCGCCGATCAGCGGACGCGTCCGATTGTCCACGGTCACGACTATCAGACGATCGGCCGAGGCATTCAGTGCGCCATCATCGTGATTGCCGCCCACTGCGTTGCGCGGCGCCGTGGCACACGATGACAGTGCCATCGCGCACAGCAGCGCTGCCAGGCGCCAGAGCGTTGAATACCCAGTCACGCGCATCGTGCTCATCAATCTTAGGGCGAACCCCCAATGACTTCAGCAAA
>DATMRM010000366.1:0-2313 GCA_035566155.1 Steroidobacteraceae bacterium
CATGGTGCAGGCGGGCCTGGACGTCGCTCGCATCAATTTCTCGCACGGCACTCGCGATTCGCAGCGCAAGCGCGTCGAGATGGTGCGCGCCGCTGCCAAGCAGGCAGGCCGGTACATCGGACTGCTGGCGGATCTGGCGGGTCCGAAGATCCGCATTGAGAGTTTCCGCGAAGGCAAGGTGCTGCTTGCCGAAGGGGCCTCGTTTGCGCTCGACACCTCGCTCGACCCGGAGGCCGGGAGCCAGACCGAGGTCGGCGTGGCTTACAAGAATCTGACTGCCGATGTGCGCTCCGGCGATACGCTGCTGCTGTCCGATGGACAAATCGTGCTCGAGGTCGAGAAAGTCGTCGGCACTCGCATCTTCAACACCGTGCGCTCGGGCGGAGAGCTGTCCAATCGCAAGGGTGTCAATCGTCAGGGCGGCGGCATTTCCGCACCGGCCCTGACCGAGAAGGACCTCGAAGACCTCCGGTTGGCCGCCGAACTCGGCATCGACTATCTCGCGGTGTCCTTCGCGCGCGACGCTGACGATATGCGCCGAGCGCAGTCGGAGCTGCGCAAGTGGCGCGGCGAGGCGCGCGTAGTCGCCAAGATCGAACGTCACGAGGCGCTCGACAACCTGGCGGGCATTCTTGCCGTAACCGATGCGGTGATGGTGGCGCGCGGCGATCTCGGCGTGGAAATGGGCTACGCTGAGCTGACCGGACTGCAGAAGACCATTATTCGCCAGTCGCTGGCGCGCAATCGCGTCGTGATCACCGCTACGCAGATGATGGAGTCGATGATTCACGCACCGATTCCAACCCGTGCGGAGGTCAGCGACGTCGCCAATGCGGTATTGGACGGCACCGATGCAGTCATGCTCTCGGCCGAAACCGCCGCCGGCAAGTTTCCGGTCAAGGCGGTGCAAGCGATGGCCGAAGTCATCCGTGGTGCTGAGAAGTACCAGCTCGGCTCCCCGCGGGCGATGCAGCGCGCCGAAGAGGAGTTCGGCAACAGCGAAGAGGCGATCGCGATGGCCGTCATGTACACGGCCAATCACATGCGCGTGCGCGCCATCGTGGCAATGACCGAATCGGGCATGACACCGCTGTGGATGTCGCGCATTCGCGCCGACATTCCGGTCTACGCCTTCACCCGGCACGAAGCGACCCGGCGACGCGTTACGCTCTATCGCGGCGTCTATGCGGTGCCGTTCGACATCGTGCACACCAACACCGAAGCACTCTACAGCTCGATCTTCGATCGCCTGCTCGAACTGGGGCTGGTGGATGTCAACGACCTGGTGATCCTCACCAAAGGTGAACTGACCGGTGTCTCCGGCGGCACGAACTCGATGCAGATCCTGCGGGTCGTCAAACGCTGAGACGCCGGTAGCAGAATCGGAACGATCCGCTATGGGTCGTTGATCCAGGGTCCGCTATGCTTGACGCATGGCCGCGCAGATAACCAGGTCCCGCGCACCGATCGGCTCGACGGTCGGACTGGTATTGCCCGGTGGCGGCGCGCGCGCGGCCTATCAGGTGGGTGTGCTCAAGGGCATCGCGGAGATGTTCCCGCCCGGGACGCACAATCCGTTTCCTATCATCGTGGGCACCTCGGCCGGCGCAGTCTCGGCCGCGGTGCTCGCGACCGAGGCCTATCAGTGGCAGGGGGCGGTAGGCTCGCTCGAGCGCGTGTGGGCGAATTTCCGGGTGCAGCAGGTGTTTCTGGTGGACACCTGGAACATGATGAGATCGGGACTGCATTGGCTGCTGTCGCTGATCTCCGGCGGTGTGTTGCTGCCGCCGCCGCTGGCGCTGTTCGACAATTCGCCGCTGCGCTCGCTGCTCGCGCACAACATTCACTGGAGCGAGCTGCAACGCAGTATCGATGGCGGTGATCTGGAAGCGTTGGCGCTGTGCGCGACCAGCTATGGTTCGGCGTCATCGGTGGCATTTTTTCAAGGTGGCAACAAGGTCACGGAATGGTCGCGTCAACAGCGCATCGGCCGTCGTACCGTGTTGCGACTCGATCACGTGATGGCAAGTCTCGGCGTGCCGTTCCTGTTTCCACCGGTGCAGCTCGGCGACGAGTACTTCGGCGACGGCGCGCAGCGCCAGCTCTGGCCGCTGAGTCCGGCGATTCATCTGGGGGCCGATCGGTTGCTGGTGATCGGCGTGCGAGCCGAGCAAGGCGCCGGTGTCAATGCCCGTCCGCGCACCGTGGTGCGCCCACCGACGCCGGGTCAGCTCTTCGGTTACATGCTCGACACGCTTTTCATGGATCAGATCTATGCCAATGTCGAGCACGTGCAGCGGTTGAACAGTGTGG
>DATMRM010000367.1:0-3520 GCA_035566155.1 Steroidobacteraceae bacterium
CATCGCCTGGCTGATGCGACTGCGCGACGGCGGCATGCTCGAGACGGGCGAAGGTGAAGTGCTCGAACAGGCCATCACCCGTCAGATTGCGTTGCTGTGGCAGACCCGGGCGCTGCGTCACGAGCGTTTGTATGTGGCGGATGAGGTCGATACCGCGCTTGCTTATATGCGCGAGATTTTCCTGCCGACCATACCCGCGCTGTATGCGCGCTTCGAGCGCGTGCTCGGCAGCCGTCCGCCCAGTTTCCTGCGCCTGGGGAGCTGGATCGGAGGCGATCGCGACGGCAATCCGCATGTAAAAGCCGAGTCCTTGCATCTGGCGCTCGGGCGCGCCTCTCAAACGGTGCTGGCCGATTATTTGTCGCAGCTGCATCTGCTCGGCGCCGAGCTGTCGATCTCGAGCGAGCTGGCGAGCGTTTCGGAGGCGGTCGCCGGGCTGGCGCACCGTAGCGGCGATGTGAATCCGGCTCGTGCCGATGAACCGTATCGCCGCGCGATCACCGGGATCTATGCGCGGCTCGCGGCAACCTATCAGCGGCTGTTTGAGCGCCCTCCGGCACGTCCGGCCTCGGTCACGGCCGCTCCCTACAACGATGCCGACAGTCTGCGGCAGGACCTGCTCGCGGTCGAGCGCTCGCTGCTGGCCAGTCCCGGGGCTGCTCTGGGCCAGGGCGGGGCCTTGACGCGCCTGATTCGGGCGGTCGAGACCTTCGGTTTTCATCTGGCGACGCTCGATCTGCGGCAGAACGCCGATGTGCACGCGCGCGTGGTGGGCGAACTGCTGCGGGTGGCTGGAGTCGAGCCGAGCTATGCGGCACTGGAGGAGGCTGCGCGGGTCGAGCTGTTGCGGCGTGAGCTGCAAAGTGAGCGCCTGCTGGCCAGTCCCTACGCTACCTACAGCGAGGAGACACTATCGGAGCTGGCGATCGTGCGTGCCGCGGCACGGGCGCACGAGCTTTATGGCAGCGCGTGTATCACGACCTACATCATCTCCAAATGCGAGAGCGTCTCGGATCTGCTCGAAGTCAATATCCTGCTGAAAGAGGCTGGCCTGTACCGCGCGCACGGTGCAACCCGTGCAGCGATCATGGCGGTACCGCTATTCGAGACCATCGGGGACCTGAAGGCTTCGCCGCAGATCATGCGTGCGTGGCTGTCGCTGCCAGAGGTCGCCGCGGTCACCGGTGCCAAGGGTTATCAGGAAGTCATGGTGGGTTACTCGGACTCCAACAAGGACGGTGGCTATCTGACTTCGGTGTGGAGTCTGCACGAGGCAACCCACACCCTGGCGCAGGTATTCGAGCAGTTCGGTACGGTGATGCAGATTTTCCATGGCCGCGGTGGTGCTGTGGGTCGCGGAGGCGGCTCCTCGTTCGCCGCGATCCGCGCGCAGCCTGACGGGACGGTGCGCGGTCGCATCCGCATTACCGAGCAGGGTGAGGTGATCGCAGCGAAGTACGGTACCCGCGAGAATGCATCCGCGAACCTGGAAGCGATCACCTCGGCCACGCTGCTGGCGTCGCTCGAGGATGCCAGCGTGCCTTCGGCACTGCGGGTGCGTTTCGCTGAATCGATGGAGGCGCTCTCGAGCAGCGCCTTTCGCGCGTACCGAGCACTGGTGTATGAGACCGCGGGGTTCTCGACCGTCTTCCGGCAAATGACGCCACTGCGCGAAATCGCCGAGCTGAAGATCGGCTCCCGGCCCGCCTCGCGTACCAATTCCGATCGCATCGAGGACTTGCGTGCCATTCCCTGGGTATTCAGCTGGGCGCAGGCGCGCGTCATGCTGCCAGGCTGGTTCGGAGTGGGTCAGGCGCTCAGCAGCTTCCCTGACAGGTCGCTGCTTCGGGAAATGGTTGCCGCCTGGCCGTTCTTCCGCGCCACGCTCGACAACCTGGAAATGGTGCTGTCAAAGTCGGACATGAGTATCGCGGCGCGCTACGCGACGCTGGTACAGGATCAGGAGCTCGGGCAGCAGATCTTCGGTCGTATCCGTGACGCGTGGTCGGTGACGCTCGAGGCTCTGCTGGCGGTGACCGGTCAATCGCGACTGCTGGAAAAGCATCCAGCACTCGACGCCTCGGTGCGTCTGCGCCTGCCTTACATCGAGCCGCTCAACTGGCTGCAGGTCGAACTGCTCAAGCGCCATCGGGTCGGTGAGAATGATCTGCGGGTGCGAGAGGGACTGCAGCTATCGATCAACGCGATCGCGACCGCACTGCGCAACAGCGGCTGACGGCCGACTGGACTATGATGCCGTGCCGGCGGCGCGCGTCCCTTTCAACCTACAAAGCGAGGCATCCAGCCATGGCATCCATCCCTATTCACCCGTCGGTCGATCACGGGGTCAAGGCGGGTAGCCCAGGGTTTGCTGAGCCGTACGACTGCCTCTCGCCGGCGCTGATGGATCTGATTGCCACCCACACTACGAAGGCCAAGGGCGTGCTGGCATGAAGACACGTGCCGCGATTGCCCATGCCGCCGGCAAGCCGCTGGAAGTCGTCACGCTCGATCTGGAGGGACCGAAAGCCGGCGAGGTTCTGGTTGAGCTGAAGGCGACCGGGATCTGCCACACCGACGAGTTCACGCGTTCCGGCGCGGACCCGGAAGGACTGTTTCCAGTCATCTTTGGACACGAGGGTGCCGGTATCGTCGTGGATATCGGTCAGGGCGTGACCTCGGTGAAGAAGGGCGATCACGTGATCCCGCTCTACACGCCGGAGTGCCGGCAGTGCAAGAGCTGCCTGTCACGCAAGACCAACCTCTGCACGGCGATTCGCGCCACCCAGGGCAAAGGTGTGATGCCTGACGGCACCAGCCGGTTTTCGATCGGCGGCCAGAAGGTGCATCACTACATGGGATGTTCCACCTTCTCCAATTTCACCGTGCTGCCGGAGATCGCGGTCGCGAAGATTCGCGAAGACGCCCCGTTCGACAAGGTTTGTTACATCGGCTGTGGCGTGACGACAGGCGTCGGCGCAGTCATCAATACCGCGCGGGTGGAACCCGGTGCCAATGTGGTCGTGTTCGGTTTGGGGGGCATCGGGCTGAATGTCATTCAGGGTGCCAGGCTGGTCGGCGCCAATCGCATCGTCGGCGTGGACATCAATCCCAGGCGCAAGGCGCTGGCCGAGAAGTTCGGCATGACACACTTCGTCAACCCAAGGGAGGCCGGCGCAGACCTGGTGGCCCATTTGGTAGCACTCACCGATGGTGGTGCCGACTACAGTTTCGAATGCGTGGGCAATGTGCAACTGATGCGTCAGGCGCTCGAATGTTGTCATCGCGGCTGGGGTGTTTCGGTTATCATTGGTGTCGCCGGGGCAGGGCAAGAGATACAAACTAGGCCGTTCCAACTCGTGACAGGTCGGGTATGGAAGGGCACGGCGTTCGGTGGGGCGCGAGGGCGCACCGACGTTCCAAGGATTGTCGACTGGTATATGGACGGCAAGATTTCCATCGATCCATTGATCACGCACAAGATGCCGCTCGAACGCATCAACGACGCGTTTGATCTCAT
>DATMRM010000368.1:0-13385 GCA_035566155.1 Steroidobacteraceae bacterium
CGCAGCGGCGAGTTCGAGCAGCGCCTGCGCGGCGCGAGCTATCAGGACATTCTTCGGGCCGGCGGCGGCATCCTCTCCACGGTGCGCGCGGTGCGTGCGGCGGATGCGACCGAACTCACCGAGCAGACCATTGCGCGTGCGGCGCGCCTGGCCGCGCTCGGCGTGACGACGGTCGAGATCAAGTCCGGCTATGGCATGAGTCTGGCGGATGAACGCAAACAGCTGCAGGCTGCTCGCAGCGTCGGTGAACGGGTTGCGATGCGCGTCAGCAAGACCTTCCTTGGGGCGCACGCGTTGCCTCCGGAGTTTGCCTCACGGCGCTCCGAGTTCCTTGCCTATATGGGCGGGGAGGTCATGCCGACGCTGGCGGCCGAAGGCCTGATCGACGCGGTGGACGCGTTCTGCGAGAGCATCGCCTTTTCATGCGATGAGGTGGCGGGTCTGTTCGAGACCGCGCAGGCGCTGGGACTGCCGGTGAAGCTGCATGCGGACCAGCTCTCCGATGGCGCCGGCGCGGAACTCGCATCGCGCTACCGTGCCCTGTCGGCCGATCATCTCGAGTACAGCAATGCGCGCGGCATCGAATTTCTGGCGCGGGCGGGGACCGTTGCGGTGTTGCTGCCAGCCGCGTTCTATTTCCTGCGCGAGCAGCAACTCCCGCCGGTCGATCAGTTGCGCTCCGCGGGCGTCAGGATCGCGATCGCCAGCGACTGCAATCCGGGCTCGGCGCCGCTGCTCAGTCCGACCTGTGTCATGAACCTGGCGTGTGTCCAGTTCCGCCTCGCCCCGCATGAGGCGCTGGCCGGCTATACGCGTGAAGCGGCTCGCGCGCTCGGCTTACTGCACGAGACGGGTACCATTGAAGTCGGCAAGAGCGCCGACTTTGCGATCTGGCGCTGCTCGAGCCCTGCCGAACTGAGCTACTGGATCGACGGACTGGCCCCCGTCGGGCGTGTGTTCCGTGGTCAGCCCGATCCGTACGGCGCGGGCATCCTGCAATGAGTCCGCCGGGCAATGCTGATGACAGGCCAGGGGCCCTCTACGAGCAGGTGAAGCGTCACATTGTCGAGCGGATCCGCAGCGGTGAATGGGTCAGTGGCGCGCGCGTGCCTTCCGAGAATGAACTGGTGCAGCTGCTCGGCGTTTCGCGCATGACCGTGCATCGGGCGCTGCGAGAGCTGTCGTCGCAGGGATTGTTGGCACGCGTGCAGGGCGTGGGCACCTTCGTCGCACCCGCACACGCCAAATCCGAGCTGCTCGAAGTACGCGACATCGGTGACGATGTGGTCGCGCGCGGCCATGAGCACAGCGTCAAGGTCGTCGCGCAGGATGCCGTGCGCGCCAGTCCGGATATGGCGGTGATGTTCGATTTGCGGCCCGGCGCCAAGGTGTTTCATTCCTTGCTGGTGCATTTCGAGGACGAATTGCCGATTCAACAGGAAGAGCGCTTCGTCCGGCCGTCGTTCGCCCCGTCCTATCTGGAGCAGGACTTCACGCGCCAGACTCCGGGAAACTACTTGCTGAGCATCGCGCTTCCCACCGAGCTTGATCACGTGGTATTCGCGGTGCTGCCGGACAAGCGTGCGCAAAGATTACTCAAGGTCGGGGCCACGGAGCCGTGCCTGATGCTGACACGGCGTACCTGGGTGACCGCAGTGCCGGTGACCCGCAGCAGCTTCATCTATCCAGGTTCGCGCCACAGCCTTGGCAGCAGGCATAAACTATGATCCTGCGCAGTCATATCAAATCACGCCATTGACTTTAGGAGGGTGAGATGTCTCAAACGAAACGCATCCTGGTTCTGGGTCTCGGGGTCGCCGGGTTGGCCGCGGCCGCGCTGCTGGTACACGCCGCACAACCGGCGCTCAACATCAAACTGGGACTTTGGGAAACGCACACCGAAGCGAAACTGTCGGGCGATATGTCAGCGATGATTCCCGAAGACCAGCTGGCGAAGATGACACCGGAGCAGAAGGCGAGAATCCAAGCAGCGATGCAGCAGTCGATGGCGGCGATGCAGAAGCCGCACTATGCAAAGGAGTGCATGACCGCGGAAAAAGTGGCCAAGGGTTTCGACATGGGTGATGAGAAGTCCGGTAACTGCAAGAATACGATCAGCACGAACACCGGATCTCAATACGAGGCGCGCGTGGTGTGCACGGGCAACTATGGCCAGCAGGCGATGACGGTTCATATTACGGCCGACAGTCCGACCCACGTGATCGGCACCGTCAAGGGCGATGAGAGCCAGGGATCCAAGGGGATGAGCTACAGCGGTACCTTCGAGGGCCGATTTCTCGGCTCCGACTGCGGAGCCATCAAGGACCGACAGGAAGAGCCCGGTCCGTCGAAATAATGGCGTAGACGCTTCGCAGCAGCGGTGGCCGTGCGCGGTCACCGCTGCTCAAACCCGTTTCCTTCATAGGCGATCTGCGGCATCCTGCTGCGTGTGAGCGATGCCCCCAGCCAATTGTCGAAGGAGCCGTGGTATCTGCCCGTCGGCGACGAAGTGCAGATGTTCGAAGCGGCCTATCGCTCGCGATTGCCGGTGCTGCTGAAAGGCCCCACCGGCTGCGGCAAGACGCGCTTCGTTGAGTACATGGCGTGGCGGCTGTACCGGCAACCTGGCAGTCCACATCGAAACATCGAGCGCCCGCTGGTGACGGTCGCCTGTCACGAGGATCTGACGGCGACCGATCTGGTCGGGCGCTATCTGTTGTCGGGCGATGCGACCGTTTGGATGGACGGACCGCTCACTTCGGCGGTGCGCACCGGCGCCATCTGCTATCTAGACGAGGTCGTGGAGGCACGCAAGGACACGACCGTGGTGGTGCATTCACTGACTGATCACCGCAGGGTGCTGCCGATCGAGAAGACCGGCGAGCTGCTGGATGCGCATCCGGACTTCCTGCTGGTGATGTCGTACAACCCGGGCTACCAGAGCGTGTTGAAGGACCTGAAACCCTCCACACGCCAGCGCTTCGTGAGTCTGGAGTTCAACTACCCCGAGATTGAAGTCGAAACCCGCATCATCGCGCACGAAGGCGGCATTGACGCGCAGCTCGCTCAGCGCCTGGCGCTGATCGGTCAGAAGGTGCGCAACCTGCGTGAGCACGGCTTTGAAGAAGGCGTCAGTACACGCCTGCTGGTATACGCCGCGCAGCTGGTTGCACGCGACATATCCCCGCGGCGCGCGTGCGATGTCGCGGTGGCGAGCGCCGTCACGGACGATCCGGACGTGCGACAGGCGATCAGCTCAATCGTTGACGTTCTGTTGCCGTGAACCCTGACCAGCGCGTCCTGCTGGCCGATATTCAACGTCCGATTGCACTGTTTGCTCAGGGCCTGGTGGGGCATTTCGTGCACCTGCGGCCAACCAGCCGCAACGCACCCGAGAGCCGCTCCTCGGATGGCATGGGAACAGCAGGGGACGGCATTGAGCTACCCGCGCAGATTGCCGAGTTCGACACGCGCGTACACAACCTCGGTGCCTACCGGGTCACGGTTCTGCGCCAGATTGGCTATCTGACCGACGGTCCCGCGCACTTCAGCCTCGCACGGGCCGCCGAGCGGCTCGCGATACCCTTCGCAGTGAGCGCTGCTCCGAAACTGTCCGAGCTGGAGGCATTTCTTGCGCTCGGATCGCGGCCGGTACTGCTGCGTACGGTTTTTCTGACGCTGGAGAGCCGGCGGATCGATGGCCTGATCGCGCAGCGCTATCCCGGTGCGGGCGGCGATCTTGCGCGCCTGCGCGCCCGAGCGCTGGCCACTCGCCCGCAGACGCGCGCAGGCAACGCGCTGACCGGCGTCGTGGAGGCACTGGTGCGCTACACGCTCGGGGGTGAGCGTGCAGGGCTAGCCGACGTGCTGCTGGCGCTGGCCGATGCGGCGATCGCGCCCGGTGCTGATGTGTACGCGACCGCGAGCGCGGCCGTGGCGTTCTGCCGCGCGCTCGATCCGCGCTTTCGGCTGCGTGCGCCGCTATCCGGTGCGATAGGCACGCAATCACTTGAGCCTGACGCGCAGGCGGCTGAGTACTTGCCAGCGCCCGAGGATCTGGCGAGTCTGGGAATCGACTTCCCCGGCGAGATGATTCTTCAAACGCTGAACGCTCGCCGCCGCCGCGGTGGCCAGATCGCGGGCCCGCAGTCCCCCTCATCCCCGGTCCTGACTTCCGGCATGCCGGACACCGCGACCCGGGATCTGAAGGCTGCTGACGTGGGCGCACGCGCGGCGGCGTCATCGACGCAGTCGCGTGAATCCGCGCGCAGCTATCACTACGATGAATGGGACTATCACGCACAGCAATACCTGCGTGCGTGGTGTCGCCTGTACGAACAACGACTGCGCGGCGAGCGGTTCGATTTCATCGACGACGTACACCGTCGACATGCGCTGCTCGCGCGGCAGGTGCGCCGTCAGTTCGGCTTCATCCGGCCCGAGCAGTGGCATCGGGTGCGCCGCACCAATGACGGCGATGAGCTGGAACTGGACGGCGTGATCGAAGCGGTCATCGATCGACGCCTGGCGGGGGCCAGCGACTCACAGCTCTACATTCGACGCGACCGTGCACTGCGCGACGTGGCCGCGGCGTTCCTGATGGACATGAGCGCCTCGACCGGATTCCCGCTGCCGGAAGCCTCGACACCCGCTGCGGCAACCCACGCACCCGCCGCGCAGTATGCGCCGTACTTCTACGGGGGGCTCGACGACGTAGCGGTGAGCAAGCCGCCGCCCAAGCGTCGGGTCATCGATGTGGCCAGGGATGCGTTGGCGCTCATGTGCGAGGCATTGCAGCGGCTCGGGGACAGTTGCGCCATCTACGGTTTTTCCGGAGACGGCCGTGAGCAGGTCGAGTTTCTCGTTGCCAAGGACTTCCGTGATCGGCTTTCGGCCCAGACGTGGGCGGCGCTGGCAGCGATGGAGCCGCTACGCTCGACGCGCATGGGCCCCGCCATCCGCCACGCGCTGATGAAATTGCTGCGCGAGCCGGCGCGAATGAAAGTGCTAATCATCGTCTCGGATGGCTATCCGCAGGACCACGACTATGGTCCGGATCGCAGGGACGACAGCTACGGAATTGAAGACACGGCCTGCGCATTGCGGGAAGCCGAGCGCGCCGGCGTGATCGCTTTTTGCGTGACGATCGATCCTGCCGGTCACGACTACCTGCGTCGCATGTGCGCTGACAGCCGCTACATGGTCATCGATGATGTCATGGCGCTGCCGCGCGAGCTGACCAAGATCTACCGCACGCTGACGGCCTGAGGCACAGCTGCCGACGCCGACGCATCGCTACGAACCACAAACAGAGTTAATCTTGGAACCTATGCAATTGAAAGAAATCAGTCTGCTGAAGAGCCAGAACTACATCGATGGCCAATGGGTCGCCGCTGACAGCGGCGCGGTAGTCGAGGTGCGCAACCCCGCCAATGGCGAGCGCCTGACCAGTGTTCCGAACTCCGGCAGCGCGGAGACGCGGCGGGCGATCGAGGCGGCGCGACGCTCCTTTCCGGAGTGGAAGGCCCGCACCGCTGAGGATCGTGGGCGCATCCTGCGCCGTTGGTTCGAGCTGATGATGACGCATCAGGAGGATCTCGCGCGCCTGATGACCAGCGAGCAGGGCAAACCGCTGACCGAATCGCGAGGCGAAATCGCGTATGCGGCATCTTTCATCGAGTGGTTTGCCGAAGAGGGGCGCCGCCTCTATGGGGATGTCATCCCTTCTCCCTGGCGAGACAAGCGCATTGTGGTCACACGCGAGCCGATTGGCGTTTGTGCGGCGATCACGCCGTGGAATTTCCCGGCGGCGATGATCACCCGCAAAGTGGGACCCGCGCTGGCTGCCGGGTGCACGATGGTGGTCAAGCCGGCGTTGCAGACCCCGCTGTCGGCGCTGGCGATGGCCGAGCTGGCAGCGCGCGCCGGCGTGCCGGCGGGCGTGTTCAGCGTTGTCACCGGCAGTTCGCGTGCAATCGGTGCGGAGCTCACCGGCAATCCGATCGTCCGCAAACTCAGCTTTACCGGCTCGACCGAAGTTGGTCGCCTGCTGACCGCGCAGTGCGCTCCAACACTCAAACATCTGTCGCTGGAACTCGGCGGCAATGCGCCGTTCATCGTGTTCGACGATGCCGATCTGGACGCGGCGGTGGAAGGCGCGATCACTTCCAAGTACCGCAATACCGGGCAGACCTGTGTGTGCGCGAATCGCCTGTTCGTCCAGGACTCAGTCTACGAGGCCTTCTCGCGCAAGCTCGTCGCCGCGGTGAGCAGGCTCAAGGTCGGGAACGGCATCGACAGCGGGATCGAGCAGGGGCCGCTGATCGACCAGGCCGCGCTGTCGAAGGTCGAGCAACTGGTCGGCGACGCGGTCGGTCAGGGCGCCCGAGCCCTGGTGGGTGGTCATCGGCACAGTCTCGGCGGCACCTACTATGAACCCACGGTGCTGGTGGACGTGACACCGACGATGCAGATCGCCCATGAGGAAATATTCGGACCTGTTGCGCCGTTGTTTCGCTTCGCGACCGAGGCAGACGCGATTTGTATGGCGAACGACACAGAGTTTGGACTGGCTGCCTACTTTTACGCGCGCGATGTCGGCCGGGTGTGGCGCGTATCGAGCGCACTCGAGTGCGGCATCATCGGCATCAACACCGGTTTGATCAGCACTGCGGTCGCGCCGTTCGGAGGAATGAAGCAGTCGGGTATCGGTCGGGAAGGTTCTCGCTACGGAATCGATGAGTATCTCGAGATGAAATATTTGTGCATGGGTGGAACGGCGCAGCCGGGTTGACGCTATAATCTATGGACTTGTCAGCACGGACCCATCTCGTGATGAGACGTGATGTGACGCAGAGCGGCGACGACGGCCTTGTTGTTTGATTCCCGATCGGCCCGGAGGTGCTCCCCCGCATCCCTGCGCTGAGTTTGCAAGGAAGCGATCGCCGCTCTTTTCCTTACCTATTAATTACTGAATCACGCCGCCGCTGGCAGTCCGAGTTCCTTCGCGACTGCCGGATGCACGACGCTGCCGCGCACGATGTTGAGTCCGGCCGCCAATCCGCGATCATCGGCTGTCGCACGTTCCCAGCCCTTGTCGGCCAGCGCTCGCACGTAGGGCAACGTCGCATTGTTGAGAGCGAATGCGGAGGTGCGCGGCACCGCGCCGGGCATGTTGGTGACGCAGTAGTGGATGACGCCGTCCACCACATAGGTAGGTGCCGCATGCGTGGTCGGGCGACTGGTTTCAAAGCATCCGCCCTGATCGATCGCGACGTCCACCACGACTGAGCCCGGACGCATGCGCTTGATCATCGCGCCGTTGACGAGCTTCGGTGCCGCCGCGCCCGGCAGCAACACCGCACCGACCACCAGATCGGCGTCGGCAACAAATGTCTCAATCGCCTCCGCCGTCGAGTACAAGGTCCGCACCGAACCGCGGAACTGAACATCGAGCTCGCGCAGCCGTTTGATGGAACGGTCGATCGCGATGACATTGGCGCGCAGGCCATGCGCCATTTCGATTGCATGAGTACCGGCGACGCCGGCGCCGATCACGACCACTTTCGCCGGCGCCACACCGGGGACCCCGCCGAGCAGGATTCCGCGACCGCCGTTGGCCTGCAGCAGATACTGCGCGCCGACCTGGATTGCCATGCGCCCGGCGACTTCGCTCATCGGCGTCAGCAGCGGCAGTGAGCCGTCGCTGGCCGTGACGGTCTCGTAAGCGATCGCCACGCACTGCGACTTGATCAGGCCTTCAGCCTGGGCGCGATCGGCCGCCAGATGCAGATAGGTGAACAGCACCTGATCGCGCCGCAGCCGGCTGCACTCGGTAAGCTGAGGCTCCTTGACCTTGACGATCATCTGCGAATCCTTGAATACCGCATCGGCATCCGGGGCGATCCTCGCTCCGGCACTGCGATAGTCCTCATCGCTGCATCCAATGCCGCCACCGGCGCCACTCTGCACCAGCACCTCGTGCCCGGCGCTGGTGAGTTCGCGCACCGCCGCGGGGACCAGGCCGACCCGATACTCGTGAACCTTGATCTCTTTGGGAACGCCGATGCGCATCGCTGTCTCCGTGGTGGCCGCGGGCTAAGTACCGCGTAGATGAATCCGGTAATTGTCGCGCTCACGGGCTCGCAGGCGATTGCAAAATTCGCCCTCCCAGCCGCTATGGGCGGCAGATTCTTGCGAAAAACTGTCATATAATAGCTGAATATGCAGCTGGATCGCACAGACCGCAAGATTCTCCGCGAGCTGCAGCGGGATGCGAGGCAGTCGAATTCAGCGCTCGCCGCGGGGGTCGGGCTTTCCGAGTCGGCCTGTCTGCGCCGTGTGCGGCTACTGGAGCAGGCCGGCGTCATCGAGCGCTACACCGCGATGCTGAACGCGGCGCGTATCGGTGTCAGCGTGGGGTTCATCATTCGGATCACGCTCAAGGGTCAGACCGATCGTGATCTGGGTGCATTCGAACAGGCGGTGCAGGCAGTGCCGGAAGTGACCGAATGCGATCTGACCACCGGCGAGTCGGACTACGTGCTGCGGGTGGTGGCGCGCGATGCGTCCGATTTCGAACGGCTGCACAGTAAGGTGCTCACCAAGCTGCCGGGAGTCGCGCGCGTGGATTCCAGCTTCGTGCTGCGATCGGTGGTCAAGAACGCCGGCCTGCCGATCGACACCCAATAGTTACAGATGCAACCACTGTATGATTGCTCAGCGACCAGGAAGAACCGACATGCTCAAGCTTTACACTTATTTCCGCAGTTCCGCGGCCTTTCGCGTCAGGATTGCTCTCAATCTGAAGGGCCTGCCGTACGAGTCGATTCCGGTACATCTGCTGCGCGGAGCCGGTGAACAACACAGCGAGAGCTACGCGACGCGCAATGCGGCGCGCTTGGTGCCGACGCTGGCGGATGGCGCGCTGAGCCTCGGCCAGTCGCTGGCCATCATGGAATACCTGGAAGAGACGCACCCGGCGCCGGCGCTGCTGCCCGCGGATGCGCTCACGCGCGCCAAGGTGCGTGAGCTGGCCCTGAGCGTCGCCTGCGACATTCATCCGCTCAACAATTTGCGGGTGCTGCGCTATCTGCACGCTCCGCTGCAGATCGAAGAGGAACGTCGCAACGAGTGGGCGCGGCACTGGATCTCGCTGGGCTTCACGGCGATCGAACACACGCTGGAGCGCAGCGGCGCGCTGAGCACTGGCTATTGTTTTGGCACGCAGCCAACGCTCGCCGACTGCTGTCTGATTCCACAGGTGTTCAACGCCAGGCGCGTCTCGCTGCCGATGGATGAGTATCCCTCGATCCAGCAGGTGCATGATCACTGTATGCAGCTACCGGCCTTCATCAAGGCATCCCCGGGAGCTCAGAGCGATGCCGAATAGGCAGCGCAGGCTGCGACTGCAAGACTATCTTCCCTACCGTCTGTCGGTCGCAACCAATGCCGTCTCTCGGCTGATCGCGCGCGCCTACGAATCCCGGTTCGCGCTGAAGATTCCGCAATGGCGTCTGATCGCGGTATTGGCCGATGAGGGGCCGTTGACGCAACAGGCTCTGTGCGTGCGGACGATCATGGACAAGGTCACGGTCATGCGGGCGGCACAGGGGTTATTGGAGCGAGGGCTGATCCGCAGGCTTCCCAACGCGCAGGACCGTCGCTCGCACCGTCTGATTATGACAGCCGCCGGTCAGCGCCTTTACGATCAGATCGTGCCGATGGCACTGGAATACCAGGCTCGGCTGCTCCACGGCATGGATCGCGCCGATATCCTGCAGCTCGAGCAGCTGCTGCGGCGGCTCGAGCAATCGGCGATCGCGCTGAGTGGGGGTTAGAGGTAACAACCCTGAAGGCCGTTGCGGCGATGCGGTATCATTAATGTCCTTTAATCTTCCGGCCACCTCGCCTTAACCGGTACAAGGGTAGCGTGCACCGGTGACAGCAGCCCTTTCCGCTCGGATCGGACGCGCCTGTGTCGTTGCCATCGCGTTTCTGACGCTCGATGGTTGCAGCGTCGGTCCGATCTATCGTCATCCGGAAATGCCACTCCCCTCGGCGTGGCGCAATGCTGCGCCCGTGCCGCAGGACTGGCCGCGCGTGGACTGGTGGCAGGACTTCGGCTCCGCGCAGCTCAACGAATTCATGACGCAGGCCAGGGCCGGCAACGACGATATCGCGGCGGCGATCGCGCGCGTCAGGCAGGCGGACGCGCAGGTGCGCATCGCCGGATCGCCACTGCTGCCCACGATCGATCTGGGGGCCTCCGCTGCGCGTCAGCGCACGCTGTCAGTCAGCGGCGGGCGCACCCCCATATATAATGAGTTCTCGCCGCAGCTCAGTGCGAGCTACGAGCTGGATTTCTGGGGCAAGAATCGCGCCGTGCGCAGTGCCGCCGTCGCCGCCGCGCAGGCCAGCCGTTACGATCGCGACACCATCGCGCTGAGCGTCTACACCAGTGTTGCGCTGACCTATTTTCAGGCGCTGGAAGCGCACGACCGGCTGGTGGTCGCACAGGAGAATCTCGCCAACGCGCAGCACATCCTCGAGGGCCTGCAGCTCGAGCAGCAGGTGGGTATCGCCACCGCACTGGATGTCGCACAGCAGGCCACGACGGTTGCGACCGTGAACGCCACCCTGCCGCCGCTTGCGCTGCAACTGCAGCAGAACATCGACGCGCTCGCCATTCTGGCGGGGCAGTCGCCGGAGAGCGTCAAACTGACGATCGAGTCCGGACTGGACGATCTGACACCGCCGCCGGTTATCGCCGGCATGCCCTCCGAGCTGCTGACGCGGCGGCCGGACGTGGCGCAGGCGGAGGCGCAACTGCGTGCAGCCAACGCGGACATCGTCGCCGCGCGCGCGGCTTTCTTCCCGAACATCGAGCTGACCGCCAGCGGAGGATTTGCCAGCACCGTTCTGGCCGGTCTGCTGCGGCCGGGGAACGAGGTATTCTCCGTCGCCGCCAGTGCCACGCAGACCATCTTTGATTTCGGCGCGCGCAGCGGTCAGCTGGCGTTTTCGCGTGCCCGCTATACTGAGTTGCTGTCGAGCTATCACAAGACCGTACTCACGGCGTTCGGCAACGTCGAGGATGCACTGGTGGCGGTTCAGCAGACCGCAGACGAACAGGTGCGGCAGCAGGATGCGGTCGATAAGGCCGGTCGCGCATTCGAGTTCGCGCAACTTCAGATGCAGGCCGGCACCACTAACGTGCTGACCGAGCTGAATACGGAGATTGCTTTGTTTACGGCGAAAGATGCGCTGGTACAGGTCAAGTTCCTGCATCTGCAGGCGCTGGTCGATCTGTATCAGGCTCTCGGCGGCGGCTGGCATCAGGCGCAGGAGCCGACAACGTGAAGATTCGCGGGTGGCTGCTAGTCGGCGCGGTGCTGCTGGCGGCGGGTTGGCTCTGGCTGACCCGCAAGAGCGCCGATGCGGCCGGTCCAAAGCGAGCCGCGGCCGCCGTTGCGGTGGACAGCGCGCTCGCTGTGCGCCACGACGTGCCGGTCTATCTGGAGGGTCTCGGCAACGTGCAGGCCTTCTATACCGCCAAGATCAGCTCGCGCGTGGACGGGCAGCTCGACCGCGTCGGATTCGTCGAGGGGCAGCTCGTCAAAAAGGGCGATCTGCTCGCTCAGATCGATCCCCGGCCGTTGCAGGCCGCACTGGGGCAGGCCGACGCCACGCAGGCCAAGGACGCGGCGCAGCTCGAGAGCGCCCGGCGTGATCTGGAACGCTATGCCGTGCTCGCGCCGAAGAATCTCGTCAGCCAGCAAATTCTCGATGCGCAGAAAGCGCTGGTGGCCCAGCTCGAGGCGCAGGTCAAGGTCGATGGCGCAGCCATCGACAACGCCCGCACTCAGCTACAGTACGCGAGCATCACCGCTCCGTTCTCCGGACGTACCGGCATCCGCCTGGTGGACCCCGGCAATATCGTTCACGCCACCGATACCACCGGAATCGTGGTGCTGACGCAGATCCAGCCGATCTCAGTGGTGTTCACGCTGCCGGAGGATGCCATCTCGCAGGTGACACAGGCGATTTCCGCCGGAAAGGTGACGGTCACGGCAATGTCGCGTGACGATCGTACGCAGCTCGACTCCGGCACGCTGGCGCTGGTGGACAACCAGATCGATATGACGACCGGGACCGTGAAGCTGAAGGCGACGTTCGACAATACGCGCAATGCGCTGTGGCCAGGACAGTTCGTCAACGTTCGCATCCTGCTGCAGCAACGTCACGACGCGATCACCGTGCCGACGCCGGCCGTCCAGCGCGGCCCGGACGGAATGTTTGCTTACGTCGTCAAGGCCGATTTGACCGTGGAGCCGCGTCCGATCGAAACGGCGGAGGAAGCCGACGGCCTGACAGTCATCACCGGCGGCCTTGCGGCCGGCGAGCGCGTCGTCACCACCAATCAATATCGACTGCAGCCAGGGGCCAGCGTGCAGCTGCTGGCGCCGACCTCGACCCAGTCCGTGGAAACCAGCGCCCCCACCTCATGAGCATTTCCGAGCCGTTCGTTCGTCGGCCGATCGCGACGTCGCTGCTGATGTCCGGCATTCTGCTGGTCGGCATCGTCGCGTGGCCACTGCTGCCAGTGGCGCCGCTGCCGCAGGTGGACTTTCCGACGGTGGTGGTGACCGGTCAGCTGCCCGGTGCAAGTCCGGAGACCATGGCCTCATCGGTCGCCACACCGCTCGAATATCAGTTCGCGCAGATTCCGGGCCTGACGCAGATGACCTCGACCAGCGTGCTCGGCAGCTCGCAGGTCACCCTGCAGTTCGACCTGGACCGCCCGATCGATGCGGCCACCGAAGATGTGCAGCTGGCGATCCAGGCCGCCGGCGGCCAGCTGCCCAAGAATCTCCCCAACCCACCCACCATCCGCAAGATCAATCCGGCGGACTCACCCATCGTGATTCTGTCGGTGCATTCGGATGTGCTGCCGCTGACGAGCGTTGATGATTACTGCGAGAACGTCATTGCGCAGCAGATCTCGCAGATTCCAGGTGTCGCGCAGGTCACCATCGGCGGACAGCAGAAACCTGCGGTGCGGGTGCAGGTCGACCCGGCGAAGATCGCGACGCTGGGACTGCAGCTGGAGGACATCGCCGGCGTGATTGCCGCCGCAACGGTCGACACGCCGAAAGGATCCATCAATGGCCCGCTGCACAGCTTCGCGATCTATGACAACGACCAGTTGCTGAAGGCGGCACCCTGGAACGATGTCGTCGTCGCCTACAAGAATGGCGCACCGATCCGCATTCGCGACATTGGCGTCGCGGTGGACGGACCCGAGAACAATCAGATCGTGGGCTGGCAGAACAATCACTACGGCATCCAGCTGCAGATCTTCAAACAGCCCGGTGCCAACGTCG
>DATMRM010000369.1:0-11386 GCA_035566155.1 Steroidobacteraceae bacterium
CATCCCGCTGGGATTCATATTGGCTGCGCTTTGGGCGTCGCGGATCTATTCAAAGCGCCGCAAACGCTGATGGACCGCTTCCTATCAATGCCAATTTGACTTCCGAGGAGCGGTCATCCCTGAGTGTCAACTACGGGTCAAGTGCGGGCTAGCCAGACGATTAAACCACCACTATTGCGAATTGCTGCCGCATTGAGCCTTAGACGCGAGCACCGTCGGGCGTTATCATCGCAAGGTATGAGAACGCTCACGCTACGAAACATGCAGCAGCCGTCATATCTCGACACGCTGCTGTATTCGTTGGTTATGGATCTGCGGGTGCTCCCCGCAGATGCGTATCCCGTGCGAGAGAGTGAGAAATTACCGCCCCCTCTAAAACGGATCGTAGAAATGACGACCCAGGTTGGGCAGAGCTGGGGGTGCTGGACCGATGAGCGCCATCATTGGCTATTCATTGCTAAGCTGCCGCTGACGCGCGGGAAACCCCTGCTGCATCTCAATCGCTACAACGAGGCGGGTGACCTAGAGGAAACCAGTAATTGGTACTGTGACGATAAAGATCAATGGCAGCGCGTTACCGTCCCGTAAGCTTGGCGCTACACATGCACCCCGCGACGGCGCGGATCTGGCTTGAAAGAACCCGGTCAAATTAGCTGCTTAGAGGTCCGCGCCTCATAGAGCCGGCCGACTCTCGGCACACTGCTTCAACAGGTGGACGAAGGGGGCGTCATCGTTGTCACCGACAAAGGGAGGGACGACGTGCGCTGGGCTGAGGTCACGCACGTTCGCGTCATCACGACGAGCGCTGGCCCCTGGGGGGGCAGGTTGCCTGTCATCTAGCGTTTAGCCACTCCACGGGGCATCCGGCGCAATCTCGCGCCAAGTGCCCGGTGCCAATCCCTTTACACTGACCTTGCCGATGGCCACACGTAACAGGCGCAGCGTCGGAAATCCCACCTTCGCCGTCATGCGCCGCACCTGGCGGTTCTTCCCCTCATGGATTGCGAGCTCAATCCAGGCCGTCGGAATTTTCGCGCGATGGCGGATCGGCGGATCGCGCGGCCAGAGCTCTTGCGGCTCCGCGATGAGATTCACGTGCGCGGGCTGTGTCATGAAGTCGCCGAGATTCACCCCTTGGCGCAAGTGCCCGATGGCTGCCTGAGATGGAGCGCCTTCCACCTGCGCCCAGTACACCTTCGCGATCTCGTGCTTGGGCTCGGCGATGCGCGCCTGCAGGATGCCATCGTCGGTGAGCAGCAGCAGGCCTTCGCTGTCGGTATCGAGACGGCCAGCGGGATAGACGTGTCTGATGTCGATGTAATCCGCGAGCGTCTTGCGTTCCGGCTCCGGGCTGAATTTGCAGGCGACACGGAATGGCTTATTGAAGGCGATGAGCACGCGCGTGCGCTCAAGCCAGCGCGCGCTCGACCAGATTCGGCGACACCGTCGTGCGCGGCAGTGCGTGGCTCGCGCGGCGGCGAGCTGCCTTGCTCTTGCCGCGCCGAACGGACGCCCTCGGTTCGAACCATTCGCGCACGTCGAGATCAAGTCCGATGCCGTGCATGTAGTTGTAAAGTGCTTTCTTGAGCGCCGCACCAAACAGGTCATGATCGACGCCGGTGGAATCGGTGAAGTGGATGTCGTTGTTGGCGAACGGGGTATCGCGCGGCGCAGATAACGTTACGCCGTACTGTTCCGGATGTTTGCCGACCGGTGAATGCACGGTGCAGGTGAAGCGATGGAAGAAACCCGACTGTATACAACCCGCCGCGAACAACTGGCGAACGTATTCCAGGGCGTCAACGGTATCTTGCGCGGTCTGAGTGGGGAAGCCGTACATGAGATAAGCGTGTACGAGGATCCCAGCGTCCGAGAAGGCGCGCGTGACCCGGGCCACCTGCTCGACCGATATGCCCTTCTTCATGAGCTTGAGCAGGCGATCGGATGCCACTTCCAATCCGCCGGTGACGGCGATGCAACCGCTATCGGCCAGTAGCTGGCAAAGCGCGGCATCGAACGGCTTCTCGAAACGGATGTTGCCCCACCATGAGATATCGACCTTCCGCTGCAGCAGTGCCTTCGCAAGCGACTTGAGCGCCTTGGGCGGCGCGGCTTCGTCGACGAAGTGGAAACCGGTCTGTCCGGTCTCGCGAATCAGGGATTCGATTCGATCGATCAGCACATCGGTGCCCGCGAGGTCGTAGCGCGAGATGTAGTCAAGGTTCACATCGCAGAAGCTGCATTTCTTCCAGTAGCAACCGTGTGCGACCGTCAGCTTGTTCCAGCGGCCGTCCGACCAGAGTCGGTGCATGGGATTGAGCAGGTCGAGCAGTGACAGATAGTCGTCCAGCGGCAGGCCCGCATAGGTGGGCGTGCCGCATTCAGAGAAAGCGATGTCGGGCTCTTTGGAGTCGACATACTGACGCTCGCGGGTGTAGGTGCGCACCAGCCGATCGAGCGGTCGCTTGTTCTGGAGATGTTCGATGAGAGCGAGCAGAGGACGCTCGCCGGCATCGAGTGTGATGAAATCGAAGTAGTCGAACACGCGCGCTTCGTTCATCGCTCGCAGTTCCGTATTGCAGTACCCGCCGCCTAGGACCGTCACGATGGAAGGGCTGGTTTGCTTGATGGTTTGCGCGATTCGAAAAGCACCGTAGACGTTGCCCGGAAAGGGCGCGGTGATGAGTACCAGGGTCGGTTGATGCTGCGACAGCACGTCGAGGGTCAGCGCATGCAGGAATGCATCGACCAGGCTGTGAGGCGCAGCGAGCGCGGTTTGCAGATGATCGAACGTTGGTTGGCTTGCCGCCAGCGATTCGGCATAGCGCACGAATTCGAAGCGCGGATCGACCGCATCGCGAATGACGTTCGCGATCTCATTGAGATAGAGGGTAGCAATGTGCTTGGCACGATCCTGCAGCCCCAGCGCGCCAAAGGCCCAGTCGAGCGCGTCACCTTCGCTTTGCTCGCCGTCAACGTAGTGCTCGAGCGACCGAAAGCGTGGGCCTTCGGGTAGGTAGCGCCTCGAAGCAATGCGATGCGCCAGGCTCGGATCGCGACCCTGCAGAAACCGAATGACCGAGGAGATCGTCGTGCGATAGGCCTCGAAGTGTTCAGCGAAAAAACGCGTCGCCACGGTGTGCTGCTTTCGCGGCAGCGCGCTCACCTGCTGGTGAATCGCCCGCAAACCCTCCGCCGACAGCAGTTTGAGGGCCAGGGCAATGGACAGATCCGTCTGTTCCGCGTGGAAGCCGCGCGATCGCAGAAATCCGGTGAGATACGACGTGGAGGGATACGGCGTATTGAGCTGCGTCATTGGCGGAATGATCGACAGGATACGCATTTCGGTCACATTCCGGAGTATATCGCGGTAGGCTGTCGTGCTCTTATGGAGCCGTCCTGGAACTTTCCGCTTACTTGAATCGGATACGTTTTGACGGCAGCGTCCGGCTAACGACGACAAGATGGTATGTCGGCGACGAGGCGGTTGGTGCTATGAAATGAATGGTGTGATGGGGTGGGCGAGCTGTCTCTCGCTGGAGCACCCGATGACTAAGCTGGGGCGATGAATGGGCCCCACGCGGCGCCGCTGCGGTATTCGCTCAATCCACGATGAACAGGGTCGCGCCCAACGGAGCGAAGGATTTGTGCGCTTCGGCGCCGTCGGCAACCTGGTAGCTCATACCCGGCTTGAGGATCAGGCGTCGCCCGTCCTTCAGTTCGGTATGCAGCTCGCCGGCGGTACACAGCAGAATGTGCCCCTTCTCGCACCAATGATCAGCGAGATATCCGGCGGTGTATTCGACCATGCGTACTCGAATATCGCCGAACTGGCGGGTCCGCCAGTACGCGACGCCGCGCTCGCCCCGGTGCTCCGTTCGTTCCACCTGCGACCAGTCAGTCGTACCGAAAGGGATGTCTGAGATTCGCACGTGCTCAATGCTAGCACTGCCTTCCCGGTATTTTCGATCGCGAGGAGTCTGCCGCCGCGGGCGTACTGATGCTATTGTTACGCATGGCGCAGGCGTCTCGACGATAAGGGGTAGTCGCTGCAGCAGTCTCAACCAGGCAAGGTGATGGCTTGAATGCCCCACAGCGCGCTTCGTGGCGCTTGGTTCTGCTGGGTAACCTTGTCGTCTTCGTCAGCGCGTGTAGTTCTGGTGGCAGCTCCGCGCCGCCGGTCATCCCCTCTCCGGCCATCTCGAGGCAGCCCGGCAACCAGTCCGTGCCGATGGGTTTGACGGCGACCTTCTCTGTCGTCGCCAGCGGTAGCGCTCTGCAGTACCAGTGGTTGAAGGACAGTGTCGAGATCACCGGTGCTACGGCCAACAGCTATGTCACTCCGTCGACGTCCTCACCGGACAATGGATCGAGCTACTCGGTCGTGGTGACGAATGCGGGAGGCGCGGTGCGCAGCAGCGCGGCCATGCTGACGGTGACCGCGCGCGCGCCGGCGCCCGGAGATCTGCGCTTTCAGCAGGTGGATGCTCCCGGAACCGTCAATGGCTGGAGCGTCGTGTCCGCCGTGAATACCAATGTGGACGGCCGAGGCGCGGTCTTCTACTCGCCCGCCATCGGCACACCGCTCTATGTCGGCGCCGGCGATTGCGTTGCGCCTGCGGCCAACGACGGCACGGGATGTTCCTGGCTTTACAGCGTTTTTGCGGTGTCCACCCCCGGCGTGACGACCGCATACGGGGGCGACCTGTACGACAACTTCGCGTCCGATCTGCAGACCGGCGCCACGGGCCTGTTAACGTTCGCTGATAGTGGCATCGCACCGACGTCGCCAAACTCGGTGATCCATTCCCTGGATATCGAGCAGGCCAGCGATCTGTTCGGCCTGTCCTGGTTCCAGTCCTCACAACAAACGGGCTTTGTTCTGGCTCAGAACACGGTCGCGCCAACCGACTTGCAGGCTGCGGCCGTCGGGGAAGGGGCGGCCGGTCGGGTCATCACGGCGATCTCCGCCAACAATGCTCGGGTGACCTATTTCGCCTACGCCTGGCAGGCCGATACGGCCAGTGTGTACGAGGCGCAGATCGTCACGGCATCGTCCGCCGATGCACCCAACGCGGCGGCGCAGCTTGCCAGTGAGGGTTACATCATCACCGCAACGGGCCTGGCTGACGGCACCGGGGATATTCTGCTCGTCGGGACGCGCGTGCTGGGGGATACCATGCCGCGTCCCTTCATGAGCGCATCGGGCGCGCAGGTCCGGACGTTGCAGCAGCAGGGCTATGCGATCGTCGGTGTGATATTCAATGCCGCGCTCAACGATCCGTATACCTTCCTCGGTGAGCGCTAGCCTCGCCTAGTCCGGGCGTAGGGCGTTTATCCGCACGACGCTGTTGACGAATGTCCCGTCCCGCACTTCTTTCATGAACGACGCCGCGACGTCGACGATCGTTTTCCCAACGTAGGCGTATTGCCGGGAGAACGGCGGCCAGTAGTCGCCCAGGCCGATGGCATCGTTCAGCACCAGCACCTGGCCGTCGCAGCCGGCACCTGCGCCGATGCCGATGGTAGGAGATGTGACCGCACGGGTGATTTTTTCCGCCAGTGCGGCGGGTATGTGTTCCAGCACCAGCATGAAGGCGCCGGCCTTGTCGATGCCCACCGCCTCATCCAGAATCCGCTGAGCGTCCTCGCTGCTTCGGCCGACCTGTCTGAAGTCCTTGGATGTCTGCGGCGTGAGCCCGGTGTGACCGACGACGTAGATGCCATTGGAGACCAGGTGCGAGATGACCTCGAACTTCGGTCCTTCCAGCTTGACGCTGTCAGCGCCGGCATTGATCAAAGCGCGCGCACTGCTCAGCGCGATTTCCGGATTGCTGTAGCTTGCGAACGGCAGATCGCCGATCACGTGTGTCGCGGGCGCGCCGCGGCGAACGGCGCCGATGTGGTACTGCATGTGCTCGATCGTCGTGTGGCGGGTGCTGTCGAAGCCCATCTCCACCATGCCGACGGTATCGCCCACCATGATGACCGGGATACCGGCGTGCTCGAGGGAGCGGGCCATCGGTGCGGTGTACGCCGTAAGCATGGGAATCTGCGCCACGGCCTTCATTTGCCGCAGCGACTGAGCGGTCAGTTTCATTTGTTTACCTGTTGTGGGGACATCCCCATTTTATCGGATATCGCGCCGCCAATTGCCCACTGCCGCGGCGCGGCCACGCAGGGGCTCTGATTTCGTTCAACAAATAGTGCAACGCGTACGCGCCGGCGGGTCGAGGGCCTGGCTGATGCCGTCAAAAAGTACTCTCCGCCTGAAACAATTCTGCGTTGACGGGGTATTACGCTTGCCAGGGGCGAGGACGCACTGCTAAGCGCGGCCGCAATCTCAATGGAGCTGGCAGGTTGTGCACCGAAGTTATCGTAGAATTGGAGAGAGAAATCTCTCTTGAGGGAGGCTCCCCGTGTCCAATGCACTCCGCGCAGCGATCGCGGCAGCGCTGGCGTTGTCCGCCTGCGCTGTCGGACCCAATTTCAAGCAGCCGGCCAAGCCGGATGCCAGTGCTTACACCCGCGAACCGCTGGCCCCGCAGACGCAGGCCACCGATGTCAGCGGTGGAGAGTCGCAGCATTTTCAGTTGGGCGCGGAACTGCCGGCCCAGTGGTGGCGGTTGTTTGAGTCCGCGCAGCTCGATGCGCTGATCGAACAAGGCATCCGCAACTATCCGACCATCCGGGCACAGCAAGCGGCGCTGCGTCAGGCGCGCCAGGGTGTACGTGCGCAGCAGGGCGTGTTTTTTCCCCAGGTCAGCGGGAGCCTGAACCCGCAGCGTAGCAAGTCGAGCGCCTCGGAAGCCCAAACACAAGATATTGTGACGTTACAGGCCGAGGGCATACCAGTCCCCCCCGGTTTCACATTTCCGGAGGACTCTCCGGCGCTCTACACCAGCGTTCTGACGGCGAGCGTCAGCGTTTCCTATACGTTCGATCTGTTCGGCGGCGAGCGGCGCTCGCTCGAGAATGCTCAGGCGCAGGCGGATGAGGCGCGCTTCCAGCTGGAGGCAAGCTACCTGACCCTCACCTCCAACATCGCCTCGACCGCGATCCAGATGGCCTCTGTGCGCGAACAGATCGCGGCCACGCACGAAATCATCGCGCTGGAGGAGAAGGAACTGAACCTGATTCAGCGCCAGTACGATGTGGGCAGTCGCGCGCGTGCCGACGTGCTGCAACAGCAGTCGAATCTGGCGAGTTTCCGTGCAACCCTGCCGGCACTTCAGCAGCAGTTGTCGGTTGCGGATCATCAGCTCGCAGTGCTGGTCGGGCACTTTCCGCACGATGCGGAGCCGGTTGACTTCGAGCTGTCGAATCTGAAACTGCCGCAGGACCTGCCAGTGAGTCTGCCGTCCGCGCTGGTCGAACAGCGGCCCGATATCAAGGCGCAGGAAATGGTGATGCGCCAGGCCAACGCGCTGGTCGGAGTGGCCACGGCCAACATGCTGCCGCAACTGACATTGCAGGCATCGAGCGGGGATCAGGCTGCGCTGTTCAGACAGGTGATCAGCTCATCGGCGTCGATATGGAGCATTGCGGGCAATCTGGCGCAGCCCATCTTTGAGGGAGGTACGCTGCGCGCCAAACGTCGGGCAGCCATCGATGCGTACGACCAGGCGGCCGCGCAGTACCAGCAGACCGTGCTCAACGCCTTTGAGAACGTCGCCGATTCGCTCACTGCGCTGGAGAACGATGCGCTGTCAGTGAACGCACAGTTCGATGCGCAAAGTGCTGCAAAGGCGAGTCTGGATCTGATACAGCGTCAATATGACGCTGGCGCGGTGGGTTACGTCTCGCTGCTGGCCGCGCAGCAAAGCTATCAGCAAGCTCGTATCGCCTATGTGCAGGCGGTGGCGCACCGCTATGCCGATACGGTCGCACTGTTTCAGTCCCTGGGCGGAGGCTGGTGGAATCGCTCCAAGCCGCAATCTCTGTAGAACAATCTCTGTAGAACATAGGGTGCAACTTTTGTGCTTGCAACGGGTTCTATAGTTGAAGACAAATGAGAGGGAGTTGAACGCCACGGGCGTGGATCCCTCGTAGGCTTTGCGGTCCACCAAAAGCGGAATAACTAAGATGGATCAATTGGTTAGACCTGAGTTCATTGTCAGTCCACCCCGGCGACGGCACTTCCAGATGGCCATCGGTGCCGCCATCCTAGGCATCCTCGCAATCACTTCGTGGTGGCTGCTGCGGCCTCACGCGCCGGCCGCTGCCAAGAGCGCCGCGCCCCTGCCTCTGGTCACTGTCGTGTCGCCGACGTTAGGTGAGGTCAGCGCTTCGGTATCGCTCACCGGGCTGATCAGCGCGCGCAACGACATGCCCATCGGCACCGAGGGGGATGTCGGCCGCATTGCGGCGGTCCTGGTGGAAGCCGGCGATCGCGTACACCGGGGTCAGGTGCTGGCGCGCCTGAATCCGATCACCGGGCAGTCCGGGGTCGACAGCGCGGAGGCATCGCTGGCCGAGGCGACCGCCAACGCCGCGGTGGCACAGGCCGAATGGAGGCGTGCCGAGCAGGGTCCGGACCTGTTTTCGAAGGAAGAGGATGACCGGCGCCGCACCACTGCGCTGGCCTCTGACGCGAAGGTGAAAGCAGCCGAAGCGCAGCTGGCGGACATGCGCAACCGCCTGGCGCATACGACAGTGATCGCACCCACCGATGGCATTGTGCTCACTCGCACCGCGGAGGTTGGACAGATTGCGGTGCCCGGCACCTCGGTGCTGTTCAGGCTGGCGCGCGACGGACAGGTCGAGATGCGCGGACAGGTCGCCGAATCGGATCTGCCGAAACTCAAGATCGGACAGCGGGCGCAAGTGCGCCTGGACGGCGTGGCCAAGTCGTTCGACGGACAGATCTGGCAGCTCGGGGCGGTCATTGATTCGAACACGCGCCAGGGCACGGTGCGCATCGCGCTCCCGAGCGACAACCTGGATCTGCGTCCAGGCGCGTTCGCGCGTGCCGACGTGCACGTGGACAGCGTGCGTGGCGTGCTGCTGCCACAGACGGCGGTGCTGGCCGACGACAAGGGCAACTACGTGCTCGTGGTCGGTCAGGACAACAAGGTGCAGCGACGCGACGTGACCGTTGCCGGGGCGCGCTCGGAAGGTCTGCTGGTCAGCGCAGGGCTGGCGGGCAGCGAGCGCGTGATCGCCATCGCCGGAGCATTCCTGCGCGCCGGGGAATCCGTGTTGATCGCCCGTCCTTCCACCTGAAGCCTCCTCACCGGAAGCAACCTATGAGACGCATCTCCGCCTGGGCCATTACGCACCCGATATTTCCACTGGTGCTGTTCGCGGTACTGCTGGTATTCGGCATCGTCTCGTTCATTCGACTGCCGATCACGCTCAGTCCGGATCTGTCCTCGCCGTTCGTTTCGGTCTACGTCAACCAGCCCGGTGCGGCGCCCTCGGAGATGGAGACCCAGATCATCCAGAAGGTCGAGGGCGCAGTCGCCAACGTCGGCAATGTCAAGAACATCACGTCGTTTGCTGCGGAAGGCTCCGCGACCATCAATATCGAGTTTCAGATCGGCACGCCGATCGATCGCGCGACCACCGATGTGCGCGATGCCGTCGCGCGGGTTCGGCCGGATCTGCCGCAGGGCATTCAGGAGCCGCAGGTGCAGCGTCAGGATATCGACGGCGGTCCGATCGCCTACTACGCCGTCAGCACCACCGGCATGAGCGAGGAGCAGCTGTCGTGGTTCGTCGATGACACGATCAGCAAGCGCCTGCTGGCAGTGCAGGGCGTCGCGCAGGTGAGCCGCTCGGGCGGCGTCACGCGCGAAATCCGCGTGGATCTGGACCCGGCGAGAATGGAGTCTTTTGGCATCACTGCAGGCGAAGTCAATCAGCAGCTGCGTCAGGTCAATCTGGACGCGGCCGGCGGACGGGCCACCGTGGGCGGCTCGGAACAATCGATCAGAGTGCTCGGGGGCGCACGTGACGCGCTGGAGCTTGGCAAAGTCCGGCTGACGATGCCCGACGGGCGCGTGGCGCGCCTGAATGAGATCGCCAACGTCTACGACGGCACGCAGGAAGTGCGCAGCATCTGCCGGCTGAACGGACGGCCGGCCACGACGTTTTTCGTCTTCAAAGCCAAGGGTTTTTCCGACGTCGAGACGCTGAAGAAAATCGAATCCGAACTTCATAAGGTCACCCAGGAGACGCCCGCCGTCTCGCTCAAACAGGTGTTCACGACCGTCGATGACACCAAGCATTCCTACAACGACTCGATTGAGGCGCTGGTGGGCGGTGCGCTGCTGGCAGTCGTGATCGTGTTCGTGTTCCTGCGCGACTGGCGCGCGACCATCATCGCGGCAACCGCGATCCCACTGGCGGCGATGCCTACGTTTGCGGTCATGAAGTGGCTCGGTTTCACGCTCAATGGCATCAGCCTGCTGGCGCTGTCGCTGATCACCGGGGTGCTGGTGGACGATGCGATCGTCGAAGTGGAGAACATCACGCGCCACATGAAAATGGGCAAGAGCGCCTACCAGGCCGCGTTCGATGCGGCCGATGAGATCGGCCTGGCCGTGGTGGCGTGCTCGATGACGATCATCGCGGTGTTCCTGCCGGTCGGCATGATGGGCGGACTGATCGGGCAGTATTTTGTGCAGTTTGGTTTCACCGTCGCGGTAGCCGTATTCATGTCGTTGCTGGTCGCGCGCCTGGTCAGTCCGCTGCTGGCGGCCTACCTGCTCAAGCCGCATGCCCGGCTGCGCGGCGCTGACGGTCCGGTCATGCAGTGGTATCTGCGGGTCCTGCGCTGGTCGACGACACATCGGGTCAAAACCACGCTCGCAGGCCTGCTGGTGTTCCTGCTGTCGATGGCCGGGCTGGCGCTGATTCCGAAGGCGTTCGTTCCGGACAGCAACGGCACTCTCTCGGCGCTGACCATCGAGCTGCCTCCTGGCGTGCTGCTGTCGCAGACGGCGGACGCCTCGGGGCAGGCGTACGACATTCTGAAGCGCCACCCGCAGGTGCTGAACGTCGTCGAAGCTCTGGGTGAGGACCAGAACGGGGAAGTGCGAATCGGGACGCTGTACGTGCAGCTGGCGCCGCCACAGCAGCGCAAACTGACCCAGATGCAGCTTCAGAAGCAGCTGTCCGAGGAGCTGAGCGTCATTCCTGACGCCCGGGTGCATTTCCAGGCCCAATCCGACGGCGACGGGCGCGATCTGACGCTCTATGTGGTCGGCAGCAATCCGCAGCTCGCGCAGAACGCCGCCCACGAGCTCGTGACGCAGATGCGCACGCTCAAGCAGCTGCGCGATCCGCGCATCAACGGCGATATGGCGCGTCCCGAGCTGGTGGTGAAACCGCGTCTGGATGAGGCCGCGCAGCTGGGCGTCACGGTCGCCAGCATCAGCGA
>DATMRM010000370.1:0-3531 GCA_035566155.1 Steroidobacteraceae bacterium
GCGCAGGGCATCGAGGCGCGCTGGTGGGATGCGCGTGAGGGCCTGAAGGCCGAGACGCATCTGTTGCGCTCGGGCCGGCAGAATTTTCTGGCGGCGACCTGCGATTTCGCCCCTGATCCGGTGTTTCGCGCCCGTTGCGAAGAACATACCGGCGTCATCGTCACGCAGGGCTTCATCGCCAGCGACGCGATGAATGACACTGTGCTGCTTGGGCGCGGCGGTTCGGATACTTCCGCCGCCTACTTCGCTGCGAAACTCACCGCACGCCGGCTCGAGATCTGGACCGACGTGCCGGGCATGTTCAGCGCCAATCCCCGCCACACGCCGCAGGCACGCCTGCTGCGCTCGCTACATTACGATGAAGCACAGGAGATCGCCAGCAGCGGGGCGAAGGTGCTGCACCCGCGATGCATCCTGCCGGCGAAGGCGCATCAGATTCCGATCTCGGTGTTCGCCACGCAGAGTCCTCACCTGGAAGGCACGCATATCAGTGCTGACGGCGGCGATGGGGTGGCGCAGGTCAAGGCGGTATGTCTCAAGAGAGGCGTCACGCTGGTCACGCTCGACACTCCGGGCATGTGGCATGAAGTCGGCTTTCTGGCGGACGCATTTGCGGTGTTCAAGCAGCACGGGCTGTCGATCGACCTGGTGTCCACCTCGGAGACCAACGTGACGGTCTCACTGGATCCGGCTGCCAACTCGCTCGATCCGGAGGTCATGACGCGGCTGACTGCGGATCTGTCCGCACTCGGGCGCGCGCAGGTCATCGGCCCGTGCACCTCCGTCAGCCTGGTCGGTCGCAACATCCGCGCGATCCTGCATCAGCTGGGCGAGGCGTTCGTGCTGTTCGAGGAGCAGCGTATCTATCTGCTCAGCCAGGCGGCGAACGACCTGAATTTCACGTTCGTGGTGGATGAGGGCCAGGGCGATCGGCTGGTGAATGAACTGCACGAGCGGCTGATCGAACCGGTGCGCGGCGGTTCGATTCTGGGGCCCACCTGGCAGGAACTGTTTGCCCCAACCGTGGCGTCGCGGGTGCCGGCGCCGAGCTGGTGGCGCGCGCGCCGTGAGACCCTGATCGGGCTTGCCGCCCAGCACGAGTGTGCCTTTGTCTACGACCTGCAGGTGGTGCACTCGGCGGTGGACACACTGCAGTCGCTGAAATCGGTGGATCGCGTGCTGTATGCGATGAAGGCGAATTCGAACGGCGCCATCTTGCAGCTGCTGGCAAATCGGGGCGTCGGTTTCGACTGCGTCTCGCGTGGGGAAATCGAGCACCTGCTGAACTGCGTTCCGGGGCTCGAGCGCAGCCGCATCCTGTTCACACCCAATTTCGCGCCGCGTGCGGAATACGAGTGGGCGTTGGCGCACAACATCCTGGTGACGATCGACAATCTGTTCGTGCTGCGCGAGTGGGGCGAACTGTTCCGCGGGCACAACGTGTTCCTGCGCATCGATACCGGCACCGGGCGCGGCCACCATCACCACGTGCGCACCGCCGGTTCGCACGCCAAATTTGGCGTGCCGATGAGCGAGATCCATCAACTGGTCGAGCTCACCCGGCAGCACGGCATCACGGTGAGCGGGCTGCACGCGCATTCCGGCAGTGGCATCTTCGATGCCGACAACTGGTCGGAAGTGGCCGGCCGCCTGCTCGATCTGGGCCAGCGCTTTCCACAGCTGCACACCATCGATGTTGGCGGTGGACTCGGCGTGGCCGACGGACAGGATCAGCGCGGCCTGGACATCGGTGAGCTCGATACGGTGCTGCTGGCCGCGCGCCAGAGCCGCCCCGGGATCGCGCTGTGGATCGAGCCCGGCCGCTATCTGGTGGCAGGCGCCGGAGCGCTGATCGCGCGCGTCACGCAGACCAAGTCCAAGGATGATGTGCACTACGTCGGCATCGCCACCGGCATGAATTCATTGATCCGTCCGGCACTGTATGGCGCGTGGCATGAGATCGTGAACCTGAGCCGCCTGGATGAGCCGCCGACCGAAATCGTCAATATCGTCGGCCCGATCTGCGAGAGCGCCGATTTTCTCGGACACGAACGGCTGCTGCCGCCAACCCGTGAGGGGGACGTGCTGCTGATCGCCAATACCGGCGCCTACGGCCGGGCGATGAGTTCGCGCTACAACCTGCGCGAGCCGGCCGTGGAACTGCTGATCTGAACGGGTGATCGAAAGGGCCAGGTCAGGCATCCGGCGACGTGGCCGTAAAGCGTGCACCGCCTAGCGCCGGCTACGATCCGCGTGGCGGTGCTTCATCTCCTCGATCACGGTGTCGAGCCGCAGTGAGCGCGCGCGCAGCAGCACCAGCAGGTGATACAGCAGATCGGCGCACTCGCCGAGAAACGGGTCATCCGGCTCGCTGACGGCGGCCAGCGCCACTTCCAGTCCTTCCTCGCCGACTTTTTGCGCCATGCGTCGCATCCCCGATTCATACAGTCGGGCGGTGTAGCTGCCGTCGGGCTTCTCGGCGATGCGCTTGCCGATGAGCTGCTCGAGTTCGAGCAGAAAACTCAGGCGCTCGGCATCGGTCACAGCCTGATCGCCAAAGCAGGTGGCAGTGCCGGTATGACAGACCGGTCCGGTCGGAATCGCGGTGACGAGCAGGGCGTCAACGTCGCAGTCGAGCCGCATATCGATCAGTTTCAGAATGTTTCCGGATTCCTCGCCTTTCTCCCATAGACGCTGGCGGGTGCGGCTATAGAACACCACCCGTCCGCGCTGCAGTGTCAGCTTCAGCGCCTCCGGATTCATGTAGCCCAGCATCAGCACCGTACCGGTATGCAGGTGCTGCGCGACTGCGGGCACCAGGCCGTCACCCTTGTTCCAGTCGATGCGTTCGATGTCGGCGTCACTGAAGTTCAAAGTCGTACCTCGATTCCTTGGCCGCGCAGTTGACGTTTGAGATCCGGGATGGCGATCGCGCCGCTGTGGAACACGCTGGCTGCCAGCGTCGCGTCGACCGCAGCATCGCGAAACGCAGCGGTGAAGTGCTCGACAGCGCCGGCGCCACCGGACGCGACCAGCGGCACCGTGCAGATCTCGCGGACCTGTTTGAGTTGTAGGACATCGTACCCATGTCGTGTACCGTCGGAGGCCATGCAGTTGAGCACGATTTCCCCGGCGCCGCGTTGCTGCACTTCACGCACCCAGTCCAGTGTATCGCGACGACTGTCGCGCGAGCGTGACGGATCTCCGGTGAATTGGTAAACCCGGAAGCCCTCCGGGGTCGACTGGCTGTCGATGCCGACCACGACGCACTGGGCGCCAAAGCGCTTGCTGAGCCGATCGATCAGCCCCGGATCGCCCAGCGCCGGTGAGTTGACCGAGATTTTCTCAGCGCCGGCATTGAGTACGGCTTCGGCGTCGCTGACCGAGCCGATGCCACCGGCCACACAGAACGGTATATCGAGCACCCGGGCGACGCGATTCACCCAGGAGCGGTCCACCGAGCGGCCTTCCGGACTTGCGGTGATGTCGTAGAACACCAGCTCATCCGCGCCCTCGTCGCGATAGCGCGTC
>DATMRM010000371.1:0-4539 GCA_035566155.1 Steroidobacteraceae bacterium
CGTAGATGTTCTCCCAGACCTCATTCGACATCACCGCATCGAGTGGCGCATCCGGCAACACCAACGACAGATCGCGGCGGCGCACGTAGCCGCTGTCCACGATCGTGACATCGGCGTCGACGGCAGCACCGCCTACCAGGAAGCGGGCGATGCGCTCGATCGGTTTTTGTGTGGCCGACAGACCAATGCGCTGCACCGGTCGGTCACACAATCCCGCCAGTCGTTCCAGCGACAGTGCCAGGTGAGCACCGCGTTTACTGGCGGCAACCGCATGGATCTCATCCACGATGACGGTTCGCGTACTCGACAGCATGCGACGCCCGGACTCACTGGTGAGCAACAGATACAGCGACTCGGGTGTGGTGACCAGAATGTGCGGCGCAGTTCGGCGCATCGCGACGCGATCGATCTGCGAGGTATCGCCGGTGCGCACCTGGGCACGGATCGGCGGGCAGCACAACCCCATGGCTTCAAGCTCAGCGCTGATGCCAGCGAGGGGCTGCTCGAGATTGCGCTGCACGTCGTTCGACAGCGCCTTCAGCGGGGAGACATATACCACCTGTGTCGCGTCCGTGAGCTCCTGCGCGATGCCCTGACGCACGAGCGCATCGATGGCCGCCAGGAAAGCGGCCAAGGTCTTACCCGAACCGGTGGGTGCCGCGATCAGTGCATGACCGCCCGCCGCGATGGCCGGCCAGGCCGACAGCTGCGGGGCGGTTGCCGCTGTAAACTGGCTGGCAAACCAGCGCGCGACGGCCGGGTGAAAGTTCTCCAGCGGCATGGATCAATTCTACTCCCGCACCCCCGGCGCGCGGTAAAATCCGCCCCACCATGAGCGCCTACACGTTGTTTGCGACCGCCGTGGGTACCTGTGGCATCGCCTGGGGTACGGCAGGCATCGTTGGGGTGCAATTGCCCGAATGCAATCCGTCGGCGACGTTGTCGCGCCTGCTGCGCAAGCTGGGCGGGGATGCCAGTCCCGGGCTGCCGCCCAGCGACGTGCAGCGGACCATCGACGACATGACGGCGCTGCTGGCCGGCGAGCACCGTGATCTGCGGCACGCGCGTCTGGATCTGACCGCGATACCGGAATTCTTTCAGCGGGTATACGCCATCGTACGACAGATTCCGCCGGGCCAGACCCTGTCCTACGGCGAAGTGGCCACGCGCTGCGCTGATCCGGCGGCCGCCCGAACGGTCGGCCAGGCCATGGCGCGCAATCCTTTCCCGATCATCGTTCCCTGCCATCGCGTGCTGGCCGCGCACGGCAAGAACGGCGGCTTTTCGGCACACGGCGGGGTCAGCACCAAACTCAGGCTACTTGCGATTGAGGGCGCCGGCACCCTGTCCCTGCCCTGGTAGCACAGGATAAGATGCGCATCCCCTAGAATCTGCAAATTTCCACCGAAGGAGTCCCGATGAATGCAATGAAGTTTGCCGTCTCGGCCGCGGTCCTGTCGGTCGCGGTCGCGACCACGGCTTGGGCTGCACCGACCACCTACAAGAGCGATCCGAACCACACCTTCGTGCGTTTCTCATACCAGCATATGGGCTTTTCGACGCAGGAGTCGCGCTTCAACAAGGTCACCGGCACGATCACTTTCGACCCCGCCGCCAGGAGTGGCTCGGTGGACATCTCCATCGATACCAAGTCCGTGGACACAGGCTCGGACCTGTTCAATGGGCACATTCAGGGTGCTGATTTTCTGGACACCACGAATTTCGGAAGCGCCACCTTCAGGTCGACCTCGGTGAAGTTCGAGGGTGACCGACCGGTCAGTATCGAAGGCAATCTGACGCTGAAGGGTGTGACGAAACCCGTCACGCTCATGGTCACCGATTTCAAGAGCGGACAGAACATGATGAAAAAGGATGCGATCGGCGCGGACGCGACCGCCAAGATCAGTCGCACCGCCTTCAACATGAGCAAGTACGTGCCGAACGTTGGCGACGATGTCACGCTCTCGATCGCGATCGAGGCTGCGGCCCCCTGAGCCGTTCCCTTCATCATTGACAGCGGGTGCGATCCAAGCGCGATCGCACCCGCTGTCATCCGAGTGAAGTGTCCGATCCCGAGAATACTCTGGGCTCGGCAGGCACGCGGATTTCCACCCGTACCTCTCCGCAGGCAGCCATCGGGGTCCCGCTGGCAGGAGCGCTGCGCAACCTGACCGACTGCGCCCACGCCAGTGCCATGCTATCGAAGCGCGCATCCCCCGAAGACTCGACCAGATCGGCACTGATGATGGTTCGGTCGGGAGCAACACAGACCCGGACGATGGCGACTTCCCCCGGAGTGAATCGCCGTACCACCAGGAATGAAACCGGATCATCGTCGAACGGTGTCAGCACAAGAGGGGTCGAAACGCGTTTCACAGGCGTGAGGCAGCCGCCCAGGGCGGCGATGCACACGGCGATGAGGACGGCGGTTCGCATCGATCTATCCCGCCCAGTGAGTATACGCCTCGGCGCGCGGGGTTTGATTTGAAGACGCTTTTTCTCGTGCGGCACGCAAAATCCAGTTGGGACAATCCCGATCTGGCCGACGTGGATCGCCCACTGAGTGCCCGCGGCAGGCATGCCGCCCGCAAAATGGGGCGCCGACTGGCCAAACGTCACGCCGATCCAGATCTGATCGTCTCGAGCCCGGCGGTGCGGGCTCTCAAGACCGCCAGAATCCTCGCCCGCCGACTCAACCATCCCCGCCGAGGCATCCTGGTCAACCCGCGTATCTACGCCTGCACCGCAGAACACCTGTGGCACACTGTGCAGGTCCTGGAGGATCGGTTCCTGACGGTCATACTGGTGGGGCACAACCCGGAAATCACTGCCCTGGCGCACCGCTTCTGCGGGCAAATCACGCATATGCCCACCTGTGCCGTCGTGCGCTTGCGTTTCGACATCGATTGCTGGCGAGACATCGGCACGACGATGCCGCTGCAGACCGAATTTGACTATCCAAAGAGACCCAAGAGGGGACGCACGTGAATAGCAGGGCGCGGCTGATCCTACGCGTCGTTTTGCTCGTGATCGTTGTCATCGTGCTCGGGCGGCGCTATTGGCATTTGCCGGGTACCGAAGCGCGCCCGCAGCTGACCGCGAGCCCCGCAGCCGCGGCCAAAGAGGCGCAGCAGCTACGGGTCGGAAGCGTCGTGTTCAAATCCTGTGAGATTGGCCATCGCGCCGAAGCCGGCCCTGCGAATGCCACCGCGGCCGCGTTTTGTACGCGCTTTGATGTGCCGGAAGATTGGAACGCGCCGCAAGGGCGTCACATTCAGCTGCACGTTGCTCTGGTAAAGAGTGGCGCCGCGCATCCGCCGCCCGATCTGGTCACTTATCTGGACGGTGGACCCGGAGGTGCGGCGACCGAAACCTATCCGGCCATCGTGCAGGCGTTCGCGCCCCTCAAGGAGAAGCGTGACATCCTGCTCATTGATCAGCGCGGTACCGGCGCCTCCAATCCGCTGCGATGCGAGCAGCAGAAGGACGAGGAGAAAAGCGCAGTCAAGGATCTCGCCCGGGGTGTCGAACTGGTGCAGAAATGCCTGGAACACCTGCGCACTCACTCGGCACCGGAGCATTACACGACCACGGATGCGAACCGCGATCTGGAAGCCGTTCGACAGGCACTCGGCGCACCGCCGCTGAACCTCATCGCTATCTCCTATGGCACGCGCGCGGCTCAGCAGTACGCCGGCCACTACCCGGGGGCGATCCGCAGCGTGGTGCTGGACAGTACGGTACCGAACCCGCTGGTGCTTGGCAGCGAGCACGCGCGCAATCTGGAGGCAGCGCTGCGCGCGGAGTTCGCGCTGTGCACACAGAACCCGCGCTGCGAGAAGAATTTCGGCGACACTTACAAGACGCTCTATCGATTGCGCGATCATCTGCGTGGCCATCCCGAAGATGTCGCGATGCGCGATCCGAATACCTTTGAACCGACGCGTCTGACGATGAGCGCCCCGGATCTGGCCGGTATCGTTCGGATGTATCTCTACAGTCCACTGACCGCCTCGCTGTTGCCGCTGATGCTGCACGAGGCCGATCACGGCAATTACGAGCCGCTGCTGAGCCAGAAGAAGCTGCTATCGGACTCGCTGGGTGCGGAGATCAGCGGCGGCATGGAACTGTCGGTCATCTGCAGCGAAGACGCCGATCTGATGTCGGCTCGCCCCGAGGATGCTGACACACTCATTGGCAACGCGTTGATCGAGCGGATCAAAGCAGCCTGCAGTGTGTGGCCGAAAGGCCAGCGGCCGCAAGACTTCCACCAGCCCTGGACCTCGGCGCTACCGGTACTGGTGCTGGCGGGGCAATACGATCCGGTGACACCGCCGGCCTATGGTGAAACGGTGGTGAAGACCCTGAGCCATTCCAGACTGTTGATCGTACCGGGCCAGGGACACTCGGTCATCGGCGCCGGCTGCATGCCGAAACTGGTGAGCCAGTTCATCGACGATCTGCAACCGGGCAAGATCGATGCCGACTGCCTGACGGAGCTCGGTGATACACCAGCATTTGTCGATTTCAACGGACCGC
>DATMRM010000372.1:0-3906 GCA_035566155.1 Steroidobacteraceae bacterium
CGGCTTCGGGCATGGGCATCTCGCTTGCCTCCGGCGCCAACGCGCTGAAAACGGCAGCCGCGGTCGAAGAGGCACTGCACCGCTTCGAGCCTGGATTTCCCGCCGGTATGCACTTTGCCGTGGCTTACGACACGACGCCGTTCGTGCGCAAGTCGATCGTCGAAGTGCTGAAGACGCTGACCGAAGCAATCGCACTGGTGTTCCTGGTGATGTGGTTGTTCCTGCAGAACCTGCGCGCGACGCTGATTCCAACCATCGCTGTGCCGGTGGTGCTACTGGGTACCTTCGCAGTACTCAAGGCCGCGGCGTTTTCCATCAACATGCTCACAATGTTCGCGGTGGTGCTGGCGATCGGCTTGCTGGTGGACGACGCCATTGTGGTGGTTGAGAACGTTGAACGCTTGATGACGGACGAAGGCCTGTCGCCGCGGGACGCCACTCGCAAATCGATGCAACAGATCACCGGTGCGCTCATCGGCATTGCCACGGTGCTGTCTGCCGTCTTCGTACCGATGGCATTTCTCAATGGTTCCAGCGGCGTGATCTACCGCCAGTTCTCGCTGACGATCGTCGCGGCCATGGTGCTGTCGGTGATCATGGCTATCGTCGTGACGCCAGCGCTGTGCGCCACGTTGCTCAAACCGGTGGCCAAGGGCGAGCATCATTCCAACCGCGGTCTATTCGGTTGGTTCAATCGATTCTTTGATCACAGCAGCCGGCGCTACCAGGGCCTGGTGGCTCTCATACTGGGCCGTCCGACGCGCTTTGTGCTGGTGTACGCCGCGTTAGCGTCGATCATGGGGCTGCTGTTCTTTCGCCTGCCGACCGCTTACGTGCCCGAGGAGGATCAAGGCTATCTCTTTACCGTGCTGCAGACGCCGGTCGGCGCCACGCTGCAGCGCACGCTCAACGCGATGGAAAAGATCAAGGATTACTTCCTCACGCAGGAAAGGGACGCCGTCGATAACACCTTCCTGGTGGGAGGTTTCAGCCCCACCGGAGCTGCACAAAACGTCGGCTTCGGCTATATCGTGCTGAAGGACTGGAGCTTACGCCGGTCGAAAAATCTGAGCGCCGCAGCCATCCAGGGTCGCGCCTATCGCGCGCTGGCGGGAATCGGCGACGCGATGGCCTTTGTGTTTGCGCCGCCGGCGATCGCTGAGCTTGGGAATTCCGCCGGCTTCGATTTCTATTTGAAGGACAACAAGGGCAAGGGGCATGCTGCGCTGATTGCCGTCCGTAACCAGTTACTAGGCATGGCCATGAAGGATCCGCTGCTCGCAAACGTGCGGCCGGCGGGCATCGAGGACGCGCCGCAATTTCGGCTCGATATCAATCCGCAGAAAGCGACGTCGCTCGGTCTGTCGATGGAGGATGTCAACGACACGCTGCAGGCTGCCTGGGGCGGCCGTTACATCGATGACTTCCTGGATCGCGGACGCGTCAAGCGTGTGATCATTCAGAGCGACGCCCCGTTTCGCATGAATCCGGAAGATATCAACGGCTGGTACGTGCGCAACAAGGCGGGCGGCATGGTGCCGGTCGCGTCCTTCGCGAGCTCACACTGGGATTTCGGACCGCCGCGACTGGAGCGATTCAACGGCGTGTCGGCGGTGGAGATCAACGGTCAGCCGGCACCGGGAGTGAGCTCAGGCCAGGCGATGAAGGAGATCGAGAAACTGGTGGGCGAATTGCCGCCAGGCTATTCCGTGGACTGGACCGGGGAGTCCTATCAGGAGCGTGCGGCTGGCGCACAAACCCCGGCCCTGTACACACTATCCATCATCGTCGTATTTCTGTGTCTGGCCGCGCTCTATGAGAGCTGGTCGATACCGACCGCGATCCTGATGGCGGTGCCACTTGGCATCGTCGGTGCGGTGCTCACCACCACCCTGCGCGGACTGGAGCGCGACATCTACTTTCAGGTCGGCATGCTCACGACCATTGGACTGACCAGCAAGAATGCGATCCTGATCGTCGAGTTCGCCAAGGATTACGTCGGGTCGGGTATGAATGTGATCGAGGCGACGCTGCGCGCGGTGCGCGATCGTCTGCGACCGATTCTGATGACCTCGCTGGCATTTGGCCTGGGCGTATTGCCGCTCGCGGCCGCGACCGGCGCGGGCGCCGGCGCGCAACGCGCGATTGGCACCGGGGTGTTCGGCGGCATGCTGGGCGGCACGTTCCTGGGGATCTTTTTCATCCCGCTGTTCTTCGTCGTCGTGCAGCGCGTGTTCCATGGCGTGCATGAACACACGCCGCTGGAACCGGCACCCGAGTCCGTGCCGCTGATTCCACCGCCAGCGACGCCGGGTAGCACCTGATGCATGCCTGCGCACGCACTCTGGGCGTTGTGGTGTTCGGCCTGCTCAGCAGCTGCACGCTCGAACCGCGCTATCGCGTTCCGCCGCTGCCGGTGCCTGACCAGTGGCCGCTGCCGGAGAATGGCGCGCCCTTGCCGGCCGCGGACGCGAATCCCACGGATGCGCCCGCGTGGGAAATCGGGTGGCGCGAGTTCTTCGTCGATCGGCAGCTGCAGCAGCTCATCGCGCAAGCGCTGACTAACAACCGCGACCTGCGCGTCTCGATACTCAACGTCGAGCTGGCGCGCGCGCAGTACCACATTCAGCGAGCAGATCTGTCGCCGCAGGTCAATGCCAACGGCTCCTATACCCGCGAGAAGCTGCCACCGGCGCTAATCTTCGGCGGTACGCTTCCCAGCGGTACGAAGATTGCGATCGAAAAGATCTATCAGGTCGGCGTGGGCGTGACGTCTTGGGAAATTGATCTGTTTGGTAAGGTGCAGAGTCAGACGCATGCGGCCTTGCAGCAGTATCTGGCGCAGGAGCAGGCACGACGCAGCGCGCAGCTGAGTCTGATCGCGCAAGTGGTCAGTGCCTATCTGACCTTGGCAGCGGATCGGGAACTGGATCGGCTGGCGCTCGAAACGCTCAAGAGTCAGGAAGCTTCCTACGAGCTCACCAAGAAGCGCCACGATTCCGGTGCAGTCTCGGGCCTGGATCTCGCACAGGCGCAGACCACGGTGGAGAGCGCACGCGCCGATGCCGCGCGCTTTGAAGGCAACGTCGCGCAGGACCTGGATTTGCTCACGCTCCTGGTGGGCGCACAGATCGATACCGCGCAGCTGCCGAACAGCATGGATGCCAATCCGATCGGATTGGCACCGTTGCCGCCGAGTCTGCCATCCACGGTGCTCCTGCGCCGACCGGACATTCTGCAGGCCGAGCACGTCTTGCGTTCCGCCAACGCCGATATTGGCGCGGCCCGTGCGGCGTTCTTTCCAACCATCAGTCTCACCGGTGATGTCGGCTCGGCGAGCACGACTCTCTCGGGACTCTTCAAGGCCGGATCGATGACCTGGTTGGTAGAACCCCAGGCGACGCTGCCGATCTTTCACGGCGGCGCGCTCGTTGGGAATTTGTCCGCGGCTCGCACGCAGCGAGAGATCGCGGTGGCTCAATACGAAAAGGCGATTCAATCCGGCTTTCGCGACGTGGCCGATGCGCTGGCATTGACCGCTACGCTGGATCGGCAGCACCGCGCGCAGCAAGCACTGGTGGATGCCACCTCACAAGCATATGAACTCTCACAACAGCGCTACAAGACCGGCGCCGACAGCTATCTCACGCTGCTCGATGCGCAGCGCAGCTTTTATGCCGCTCAACAGGGGCTGATTTCCACCCGGCTTGCCGAGCAAAGCAACCGGGTGACCTTGTACAAGGCTCTAGGTGGCGGATGGCAGGAACACAGTGGCAAAACCGCTTCCAATCAGTGAGTCCGGCGGCAACGGCGCGGCCGAGCGTGCCGCCCACCAACGTCAACGCATTCTGGATGCGGCGGAGAGATGTTTCATCGATCGTGGCTTTCACGCCGCGGGCATGGCGC
>DATMRM010000373.1:0-2592 GCA_035566155.1 Steroidobacteraceae bacterium
CCTGCTTACGGCGCTACCGGCACGCATTGAGACCGTAATGGTCATCGATCCGGACGTCAAAATTTGCGGTCGGCATGAGGGCAGTGCCGTCGAGCTCGAGCGTGTCGTCGCCGATTTGCAGCAGTCGGGGGCAGCGGCAGCGTGCCCACGTGTGGCGATCGACCGGGACGGGTTTCTGGCGCGGTTCCAGGCGCTGGAGTATGCCCTGGCGTTCGTGGTCGGGCGCCGAAGTCTTGCCGATTTCGGGGTCACGTCCGGAGTGTCCATTTATAGACGCGATGCGCTCGAACACGCGCTCGATCAGCATTCATTGTCTATATATGCCGAGGATCTCGAGAATGCGGTGATCCTGCTGCACGATGGAGAGCGCATCTACTATGACGGTCGCCTGGTGGTGAGCACCGAGGGGCCGGGCTCATTGCGTCGCTGGTTCTCGCAGCGGGTCGGCTGGTACTACGGTCTGCTCAGGGTTTACACCCAGCGTTTCCACGAGCTGTGGCGTATCGGGCGGCGCACGCCGTTTGCAATGTACAACTTCATCGCCTACATGGGCGTGCTAGGGCTGGGCCTGCATCTGCTCAGGATCGTGAGTGCCGCGCTATTGCTCGTGAGCGTCGCCGCCATCCTCGACAATCTGTTCGTGTTCAATCTGCTGCCGAACGCTGGGGCGATCAATCCGGTGTACTTCGCGGCTGCGCTGGGCAGCTATCTCGCGCTCGGTGCGCTCGCACTGTTTGTGGTCGTACCCAGGAGCGAGCGCGCCTACATAGCACCAATCGTGCCCATCTACTTCCTCTACGTGTTGATGCATGTCGCGCCCATCACTGTCGGATTCGCCAACTGGGTAGCGCTGCGGCTCTGGGGTCGCCGGCTCTACCGGGACCACTACCAGTCGCACGAAGACGGTGCCGCTTTCGACATCAAGCGCCGCAGCTCCAGCGCATCTGCGCTGCGAGCGCCTGCAGCGTCTCCATGAGCACTGCCGTCTGAACCGTCATGTGCCGCGATCCGGTGCGTCGCGGCGCTACATTCGATCACCCGACTGGACGTGCCAGGACATCGTTGCCCAGCCGCGTACGGTGGGCTCGTGTCGGGTCTGCGGCGCGAGGGCCATCATGTATCCTGGGGTCGCGATCAATCCGAGTCGGAGCGCGACCGCGGCATCGCCGGGGCGCGTCGAGTACATGAAGAAATGGCGTTTGCGGCGGTGTGCGTGTGCGGCGATGGCGCGGATTGCCGCTACGCGTTCACGCGGGTCGCCGTCGAGCCACTGCAGGCGATCGATGTCGCCGACACACTCGATGAGGGCCCGGCAGGTGGTTCCGACACGCAATGACTGCACGGGATGGGGACGATCCACCATTTGCGCTCGCCAGTCGCTCACGTCAGGATAGTGAAAGCCCGCCTGTAGCGGCGGGTTGCGGAGGCGCGCGCTGGCGTGCGCCGGCCACCCCGCCGCGACCTTCGCGCTGCGCAGCTGCAATGTCATGGCGCCGGGGACGCGCGAAACGCCGTGCGAAGCGAGGTACGCGCTGGGAACCGCTGCGGCGCCCAGCCGTCGCAGGCCGCGGCCGGTGGCGTTGTCGGCCGTGACGAATCCAAGCACCGCAGTACAACCCCGTAGCGCACTTCGATCAACCGCGGCCCGGAGCACGCGCGCGTAACAGCCGCGTCCGCGCTCGCCGGGCGCGGTGCAGGCCGCGACCACAACGCTGACCGGGTGCACCGTACCATCCGGCGTACGCAGCAACCGATAGGCGAGACCACAGCTCGCCACGACACGCTCGCCGTCCATCAGTATCAGGCGATCGGGGCTTTGGCCGCCGAAAGCGCGCTGCAGATACCAGCGGTACATAGCCTCGGTCCAGCACGTGCCAAAACAGCGCGCGAGAAAACGAACGCCAATGTCAGCGTTCATTCCCTCGGGGTTAACGACGATCTTCAGCTCTGCGTCGCCCGACATCGGCCGGCCACCTCGGCGAGGGAGGTCCACCACAGAGCATCGCCGTAGCGGGCGTCCAGCTCGCGCCAGATCCGTTCGAGATAGTCGCAGTACGCGGCATCGAGGCCGTCGAGCATCGTGATGCCGCCGCCTGTCTTGAAGATGTGAGCCTTGATCGAGAGCAGCCCCCCAGTCTCAATGATGTCGCGCGCGCGCTCGATCGTGGAGGTGGCCTGGAAGTTCGTCGTGAAGTGCACGAGACGGCTGGGCCCGGCACTGGCGCTGGTGGCCTTATCGCTGGGGGCACACCGGATCCACATTGGCTGGATGAGAGAAGCGCCGCGCAGCCCGCTCATCGCGCTCCGGGCTCGGTCACTCACCGGCGTGTCCAGGTCACGCGCCGAGGTGACGAAGTGGAAATCCGCGTCACTCAGCGCCGCGCACAGCGAAGGCGGCGTGTTCCACGCCGGTGCCGCAAAGCCCTGGACGTGGCGTAGCCCGGCGGTCGCAAAGATCTGACGACCCTCCTGCAGCAGCGCGCCGCACTCGCTGCGGGACTGTTCCTGAAACTCCACGGCCATGCGTGGACCGGGATGGGCATGATTCAAGCCGTGCAGGGCGCAATCGGTGCGCGGCAGGGCGTTCAAGTA
>DATMRM010000374.1:0-5841 GCA_035566155.1 Steroidobacteraceae bacterium
CACCGCTGGGCGGCTATATCGTGCCGGTGGCGTACGCGCGGGATATCGGCGAGAAACTGACACTGCACGGCATCGCCTTCGAAGCTTTGCCTGAGGCCATCGAACAGTTCGAGGCCGAGCACTTTCGCGCCTCGCGGGTCGACTACTCCTCTGCCCCGTTCGAGGGGCGTATGCGTGCCACGCTGAGCGGAGCCTGGCAGACACGCACGCAGAGGCTGACCGCGGGCAGTCTCTATGTCCCGCTGGCGCAACCCCTCGCCCGGCTCATCGTCGCCCTGCTCGAACCGCAGGCCCCTGACTCCTTCGCGGCCTGGGGATTTTTCAATGCCTGCTTCGAGCAGAAGGAACAGCTCGAACCCTATGTTGCAGAGCAGGTGGCGCTCAACATGTTGAACGGGAACGCCGCGCTTGCAGCAGAGTTTCATGCAAGGCTGCGAGATGACGCCTGCTTCGCCGCCGATCCGGTCGCACGGCTGGAATTCTTCCTGCGACGCCACAACTGCTGGGACGAGCGCCACAACCTCTATCCGATCTACCGCGTCGCCGCGCGTCCGGCGCGGCACTGACGCTGTGCTCGAACTGGCATCTCGCGCGCCTCGCCTGGCTCAGCGCAACGCGTTACGATGCCGCGCACGGGGTACGCGCAAGCGGCACAGATAATTTGAGGAGAACAACGTGACCATCGCACCAAGCACACACGGCAGTTTGAAGGTCGCATTCAAGACCCGCTACGGCAACTACATCGGTGGCAAATGGGTCGAGCCGGTCAAGGGCGAATACTTCGAGAACACGACTCCAATTACCGGCGCGCGCTTATGCGAAATTCCGCGCTCCACGGCGGAAGATATCGAGCTGGCACTGGATGCCGCGCACGCTGCCAAGGCCGCGTGGGGCAAGACTTCGGCGGCCGAACGGTCCAACATCCTCAACAAGATTGCCGATCGGATCGAAACCAATCTCAATCTGTTGGCCCATGTGGAGACCTGGGACAACGGCAAGCCTATTCGCGAGACCATGGCGGCCGATCTGCCGCTCGCGATCGATCACTTCCGCTACTTCGCGGGTTGCATCCGTGCGCAGGAAGGCTCACTGTCGCAGATCGATCACGACACGGTTGCCTATCATTTTCACGAGCCGCTCGGCGTCGTCGGTCAGATCATTCCATGGAATTTTCCGCTGCTGATGGCGGTATGGAAACTCGCACCGGCACTGGCGGCAGGCAACTGCGTGGTCATCAAGCCCGCGGAGCAGACCCCGGCGTCGATCCTGGTACTGATGGAGCTGATCTCGGATCTGCTGCCACCGGGCGTGCTCAACGTCGTCAACGGATTTGGCGTCGAAGCGGGCAAACCGCTGGCCTCCAACAAGCGCGTGGCGAAGATCGCGTTCACCGGGGAAACCACCACCGGCCGACTGATCATGCAGTACGCCTCGCAGAACCTGATTCCTGTGACGCTGGAACTCGGCGGCAAGTCGCCGAACGTGTTCTTCGAGGATGTGTGCGCCAAGGACGACGCGTTCTTCGACAAGGCGCTGGAAGGCTTCACGATGTTCGCCCTCAATCAGGGTGAAGTGTGCACCTGTCCGTCGCGCGCGCTCATTCAGGACTCGATCTATGACCGCTTCATGGAGCGCGCGCTCAAGCGCGTCGCAGCCATCAAGCAAGGCGACCCGCTGAATCCGGCGACCATGGTCGGCGCTCAGGCCTCCAGCGAGCAGCTGCAGAAGATTCTTTCCTACCTGGATATTGCGCGACAGGAAGGCGCCAAAGTGCTGGCCGGAGGCGAACGCGCGAAGTTCGACGGCGATCTGGGCGACGGCTTCTACGTGAAACCCACGGTGCTCGAGGGCAACAACAAAATGCGCGTGTTCCAGGAAGAGATCTTCGGGCCGGTCGTGTCGGTAACGACCTTCAAGGACGAGGCAGAGGCGCTGGCGATTGCCAACGACACGCTGTACGGGTTGGGAGCCGGTGTCTGGACACGCGATGCCAACACCGCGTATCGCATGGGGCGCGCGATTCAGGCCGGCCGCGTCTGGACCAACTGCTATCACGCCTATCCGGCGCACGCCGCGTTTGGTGGCTACAAGCAGTCCGGTGTGGGTCGCGAGACGCACAAGATGATGCTGGATCACTACCAGCAGACCAAGAACATCCTGATGAGCTACTCACCCAAGGCGCTGGGGTTCTTCTAAGGGCAGCGATGAGTGAGCTCGCCAGTGACGTTGAACGCGTCAGTGCCACAGCTGATGCCCTGACGCTCATTGCGCGGCTCGAACGCAAGCACGGTCCGCTGATGTTTCACCAGTCGGGGGGCTGCTGCGATGGCAGCTCCCCGATGTGCTATCCGCGTGGCGATCTGATTGTCGGTGCGCAGGACATCCTCCTGGGCGAGATCGGCGGCCACCCCTTCTACATTGGCGCGGCGCAGTTCGAATACTGGCAGCACACCCATCTGATCATCGATGTGGTCCCCGGGCGCGGCGGCATGTTCTCGCTCGAGGGTCCGGAAGGCATGCGCTTTCTGACCCGATCCAGACTCTATACCGACGATGAAGCCAGGCGGCTCGAGGATCAGCCGCCGCGGCCTGCCGCCTGACTGAAGAATCCCGAAGAATGCTCTAGAATTCCCCGAATCCCCGCGCCATCGCCGCCGCAAACAGCGGCAACAGCAGGAACAGTCCCAGCTCGTAGTGCAATAGCCGCCGCACCGACTGGATAGCGCCCTGCTCGGGCACCACGCTGGACTTGCGCCATCGACCCAATGCCAGGGTGGGTGGAATCGACAGCAGGCCGATCACGCCGAAGGTGCCCATTTTTGCCCAGAACCAGGCGTTGTGTGAGTAGTAGTGCCAGCCTTTGGCGGCAAAGATGGCGCGGCTGAACCCAACAACGATGATCAGCACGGCCGTCATCCCGTACAGCAGGTCAACCCGCGAGATGCGCTTGATTGCCGTCGCGTCGATACCCGGTTTCAGCATCACGAACTCACACAGGATGAGCCCGAAAATAGCGAAGATCAGCAGGTGATGCAGGCAGGCGAGTACCAGGTCGAGCATGCGCGCATCCTACCCGCCAACCCGGCCTCGTTGCCAGCGCGACGCCCGACCGGCAAGCGGTCAGTTCGGGATGAACTGCGCGCGGCGCGCGCCCGGCTTCACCAGCAGCATCTGTACGTCGCCGGTGGAGCGCTCGATGAAACCGCCCTCGCAATAGGCAAGGTAGAACTCCCACATGCGCACGAAGCGCTCCGGATAGCCCATCGCGCGCACCTGATCGTGCTGCGCCATGAACCGTCGGCGCCATTCGCGCAGCGTCAGCGCGTAGCTCGGACCGATGTCTTCGAGATTGAACAGCTTCAGATTGCTGACACCGGTCACCGACTTCAGCATCGCGCTGATTGACGGGATGAAGCTACCCGGGAAGATGTAACGCTTGATGAAATCCACTGAGCGCAGCGCCTGCTCGTAGCGATGATCCTCGATCGTAATTGCCTGGATCAGCGCCATCCCGTCCTCTTCCAGCAGGCTGCTGACCTTGCGGAAGTAAGTGTCGAGGTATTGATGGCCGATAGCCTCGATCATCTCGATCGACACGAGGCGATCATACCGGCCGGTGAGCTCGCGGTAGTCGGCCAGCAACACCTTGACGCGATCCTGCAAGCCGGCTGCGGCAATGCGGGCATTGGCGAGGTTGTACTGCTCGCGCGAGATGGTCGCAGTGGTGACATGGCAGCCGGTAGTCCGGGCGGCATGCAGCGCAAAGCCGCCCCAACCCGTGCCGATCTCCACCACGCGTGTATCGGCCGAGAGCTGCAACTTGTGGCAGATGCGGTCGAGTTTGCGCGTGGAAGCCACTTCCAGCGACTCGTACGGCGAGTCATAGACCGCCGATGAGTACATCAGATTCTCATCGAGGAACAGCTCGAAGAAATCGTTGCCCAGATCGTAGTGCGCGGCGATGTTGCGACGGCTGCCTTGGCGCGTATTGCGACGCAGGGAGTGCCACATGCGCAGCAACGCTGCGCCCAGACGCGCCGGACCACGCTCCATCGCGTCCAAGCGCTCCTGATTGCGTACCAGGATGCGCACCAGCCCGACCAGGTCGTCGCAGTCCCACATACCATCCATATAGGCTTCGGCCGCGCCGACGCTGCCGTTGAGCGCGGTACGACGATAGAACTCCGGGTCGCGCACTCGCAGGCTGGTGCGCAATGTCTGGCCAAGCTGCATCGCAGCCGTGCCCAATTCGATCGAGCTCGAGCCTTCACGCACGATGACTTTGCAATCGCGCAAACCGCGCAGCAGCTGCAGGATGCGGTCACGGAATACCCGATCGAGAGTCCGCGATTCGCGTATGGCAGGCGCCTCGGCCGCCAGAGTGACATCGTTCACAGCGATTCTCCTTGCGGCTCACAGCTGGGTACAACGCGCACGCGCATGCTCGCCGGATACGGTTTCAGGTCATGGATGAGTCCCAGGAAGGACATCAGGCTCAGCAGGTAGAACGTCAGATCGCACTCCCACCAGCGCAGCCCCTGGCGCGCGGCGCCAGGGAAACGATGATGATTGTTGTGCCAACCCTCGCCAAAGGTGATCAGTGCCAGCAGCCAGTTGTTGCGGCTCTCGTCGCGCGTGCTGAAGCGGCGTGATCCCCAACGATGCGCCAGCGAATTGATCATGAACGTGGCATGGAACAGTGCCACCGTCGATATGCAGAATCCCCAGACGACGAGCTGAAAGCCGCTGGTACCCAACTCCGGATGCGCGCCGTGCAGATACGAACCCAGCAGGTACAGCGCCACTGCCAGCAATATCGGCATCAAAATGTCGAAGCGGTCCAGCCAGCGCAGTTCCGGGAAGCTTGCGAGGTCACGGATGACCTTCCAATCGGTGCGGAAGCCGCGCGGGGTCAGGAACCAGCCGAGGTGACTGCGGAAGAAGCCCAACCGCAGGGGTGAATGCGGGTCACGGTCGCCGTCGGCGAACCGGTGATGGTTGCGATGATGCGCCGCCCACCAGAGCGGACCACGCTGCACGCTGCTTGCCCCGATCAGGGCGAACGCGAGCTGCACCGGGCGCGAGGTGCGAAACGCCCGATGGGAGAAGTAGCGGTGATAGAAACCCGTGATCGCAAACATGCGGATCGCATACAGCGCGAGGGTGACGCCCACCGCGAAGCCAGACACGCCAACCCAGATCACCGTGAGGCACGCGACGTGCACGGCGATGAACGGCAGGGTGCGCAGCCAGTCAATGCGATCGCTGTTTTGCTGATCGTCGGCACCGGCCTCGTTGTCGAGCCAGCGCGCGAAGGCGGTCGCGATCCGCCGCTGCAGCGGCTGAAGGGTCTGATTCATCGCCTGTCGACATCCTTTTTTCAAGACTCTAGCGGAAATACGCCCGTCGATGCCACGCGGATGCAAGGGTTACGTCAAGAGGCGCACCGACCTGTCAAGGGCATCTGGGCCGCCCGCTGCACCTCCGGCATGCTGAGGTCACCACGGTGCTCTTCTGGCGGGAATTGGATGGTGACATCCAGGTTGTGGTTGCCATTGCCGCGGATATTGCTCAATCCGCGGTACTCGAACAGGTCGTGGTTCTGGGTGTCGTACGCGACATCGATATGCGGCAGGACGAAGGCATACCAGCCATCCAGCTTCAGCCGAAACCAGCTCACGTCGCGGCCGCGGATCTGCTCATCGCGCAGTTTCTTGGCGCTGAAGTCGACAAATCGCAGCTCGCTCGGCACCAGGAACGGCAGCGGTGCGACCCCTGGAGTAGTCAGGTCATTCCAGTGCTCGCGTACGAACGCATCAAAGCCCGCATCGATCACCGCAT
>DATMRM010000375.1:0-3380 GCA_035566155.1 Steroidobacteraceae bacterium
TCGTTGCCGACCATAGAGACGCGCGTGAGGACATCCGGTCCGTTGCCGATCAGCGTCGCGCCCTTGATCGCAGCGCCAATGCGTCCATTCTCGATCAGATAGGCCTCGCTGGCGGAAAAAACGAATTTTCCCGACGTGATGTCAACCTGCCCGCCACCAAAATTCACCGCGTAGATACCACGCTGGACCGAGGCAAGAATCTCCTTCGGCTCGTGCGGACCGGGCAGCATGTAGGTATTGGTCATGCGCGGCATCGTCATATGGGCGAATGATTCACGACGGCCGTTGCCGGTGGATTTCGTGCCGCTCAAACGCGCGTTCATCCGATCCTGCATGTAGCCACGCAGCACGCCGTCCTCGATGAGGGTGATGCATTGAGTCGGGGTGCCTTCATCGTCGATGTTGAGCGAACCGCGGCGGCGCGCCAGCGTGCCATCATCGACGACCGTGCATCCGGGCGCCGCCACGCGCTCGCCGATGCGACCGCTGAATGCCGACGTGCCCTTGCGATTGAAGTCACCTTCCAGCCCGTGGCCGATCGCCTCGTGCAGCAGGATGCCAGGCCAGCCTGGGCCGATCACAACCGTCATCGTTCCGGCCGGAGCGGGTACCGCCTCCAGATTCACCAGCGCCTGCCGTACTGCCTCGCGCGCCAGCGCCAGCGGTCGATCCTGAGCCACCAGCTCATCGAGCGTGTAGCGCCCGCCGCAACCGGCGAATCCACGCTCGCGCCGGCCGTTGTGTTCGACCAGCACGGTGACATTCATGCGCACCAGCGGCCGCACATCCCCCGCCAGCACCCCGTCGCTGCGGGCGACCAGAATCATCTCGTGCACGGCGTGCACGCTTGCCATGACCTGCGAGACGCGTGGATCCATGCGTCGTGTCTCGCGGTCAACGCGCTCGAGCCAGCCGATCTTGTCCTCGTCCTTGAGACTGATGCGCGGATCAACCGGCAGATATAAATGATGCCCGGGCGCTGACGGCTGCCAGGCCTGCATCGCACCGCTCCCGCGCGAGACCGCGATCGCGCGCGCCGCGCGTGCGGCTTCTTCCAGCGCCGGCATGATGATCTCATCCGAATAGGCGAACCCGGTCTTCTCGCCGGCCATCGCGCGCACGCCGACGCCCTGCTCGATGCTGGCGTGGCCGTCCTTGACGATGCCATCCTCGAGCGCCCAGCTCTCCTCGTGCGAGAGCTGAAAATACAGATCCGCGGCATCGATGGCCGAGCCCAACACCAGTCCGAGCGCCTGTTCGATGCGGTGCTCGTCCAGTCCCGCGGGCGCAAGGATAGCCTCACGCGCGTAGCGCAGCGGATCGGCCGGAACAGCGGTTTCGGGGACTGACATCGGTACCTCTCGAGGACTCCTGACGCTCACAATACCCGATGCGTCAGGGCGGGGAAATTGCGCCTGGCCGCGGCTTGAGCGGCCAGGTCCAGCTCGGCCACGACCACGCCGTTGCCACTTGCCAGCCGCGCGGTGACGACGCCCCAATAATCCACGATCAGGCTGTCGCCATAAGTCTGTCGGCCATTCGCGTGGTGGCCCCATTGCGCCGGTGCCACCACATAACACAAATTCTCTATGGCGCGCGCCCGCAGCAGCACTTCCCAGTGCGCCTGACCGGTGGGAACCGTGAACGAGGACGGAATCGACAGCCATTGCGCCCCCGCCGCGGCGAGCTGGCGATACAGCTCCGGAAAACGCATGTCGTAGCAGACGGACAGTCCCAGCAAACCTGCGGGGGTCGGCACCAGTATTGGGCGCCTGCCGGCCGCGATATCGGCGGACTCGCGGTAGCTTTCGGTGCGGCCCGGAATGTCCACATCGAACAGGTGCATCTTGTCGTAACGGGCGGCGCGACGCCCATCATCGCTGTACACCAGACACGCCGCCGCGACGCGACCGCCGCGCTCGATCCTCAGTGGTGTCGTTCCGCCGATGATCCACAACGATAGTTCGCGCGCCTGCTGCGACAGGAACTGCTGCACCGGTCCGTCCCCGTCCGCCTCAGCGATCTCGCGCTTGTCGCCGGATTTCATGCCCATGAACGAAAAATTCTCCGGCAGCACAGCAACCCGTGCACCGCCGGCACGTGCCTGCTCCAGCAGCAGGCGCGCGGCCGCCAGGTTCGCACCCACGTCCGGGCCGGAAGTCATTTGTAGCGCCGCCACTTTCATCGAGCCATCGGACCTGGAATTTCGATACCGACTGCCTTCAGCAATTGGGCCGTCTCATAGAGCGGCAAACCCATCACTCCCGAGTAGCTTCCCGATAGGTACTCAATGAATACTGCGCCCAATCCCTGAATGGCGTAAGCGCCGGCCTTGCCCTGAGGCTCACCGCTGTCCCAATAAGCGGCGCACTCCTGCTCGCTCAAGGCTCTAAAGCGCACCACGTTGCGCGAAATCCCCTGGTGCAGCCCTCTGTCGCTGGCCAGCACCACCGCCGACAGCACCTGGTGCGAGCGCCCAGACAGGCGCCGCAGCATTTCAATGCCGTCGGCCCGATCACGCGGTTTGCCCAGCAGCGCATCATCGACCACGACTATCGTGTCAGCGCCCAGCACCGGCAGCGACTTCAACCGCTGCTGCACCTGTAGTGCCTTGCTGCGCGCCAGACGCTGGACGCATTCGTCGATGTCCTCACCGCGCTTGCGCGTCTCATCGATATCCGCCGGCTCGACGCGATGTGCAACGCCGATCTGATGCAACAGTTCCGAGCGCCGGGGCGATGCGGAAGCCAGCACGAGCAGCGGCGCAGTCGGTTCAGTCACGATGATAGGGATGCCCGGAAAGCACCGTGGTGGCGCGATAGATCTGTTCGGCAAGCAACACCCGTACCAGAGCGTGGGGCATGGTCAGGCGCGACAGCGACCAGCGCAGGTGTGCCCGCACCAGTACCTCTTCGGCCAGACCATCGGGTCCGCCAATGATAAAGGCCAGATCCTTGCCCGATGCGCGCCGCTGCTCGAGCCACAGCGACAGTTCCACGGTGGATTTCTGCGTACCGTGCTCGTCCAACGTCACGATGAAGTCCCGGGGCGAGATCAGCGCCAGCAGACGCCGGCCTTCGGCACTCTTGGCCGTCTGCGTGGCCCCACCACTCTCACGCCGACTGGCGAGGGGCAACTCGATCAGCTCCAGTTTCCACAGCGCACGCATCCGGCGCCAATAATCGTTGAATGCGGAATCAACCCAGTCGGGCATCCGCGTTCCAATGGCCATCACACGCAGTCGCATGCTTGAGGCCTAAGGTTGCGATGCCACCCGCGTTGCCTAAAATTCGCGTCGCGCGCGTTACTGCGCTGCCGAGCGCGAGGAGGCGCTGTCCGGGACAACGCTGCGACGTCCACGTTCAGGTTTGGAGGCGGGT
>DATMRM010000376.1:0-4377 GCA_035566155.1 Steroidobacteraceae bacterium
GATCGAACAGCACGACGCGATAGACAGTCGAATCGAACAGCCTGCGATGCCACATCGTGCATCCTGATCCGGGACCACCATGCAGCACGACGGCCACCTTGCCGCGCGGATTGCCGCAAATCTCCCAGTACACGCGATTCCCGTCGCCAACCTCGAGCATCCCATGTTCGTAAGGTTCGATCGCTGGGTATAGCTGGATCACGATGACCAGACTCGCATCTGGACGGTCGCGTGTCGCCCCTTCCGATGCAGCAACCGCGAGCAGCAGTGGTGCTGCCCGCGGATGCCGCCCGCGAATCACTTCACGTCCACTTCCATCCGCATCCATGGATGGATGCAGCACTCGAACAGATGTTTTCCCTTTGACAGGCCAGTGATATCGAGATGGCTGCCCTGAAGAATTCGGGTCTTGGCCACCGCGACGCTGCCAAAGCCGCCACTGCATTCCGGAATGGCGGTCGTCGCCGCACCGGGGTTAAGCGGCGGTATGAATCCGTTACCGAATGCCTTCACCTCGGTAAAGGTGTGAACCTCACCGCCCTGGTTGACTACGGAAACGACGGTCCCCGAATTGATCGTTAGCGTGTCGGGTTCGTAATCCCAGCCCGGATCGGGAGTTCCAGCCTCCGCCCCTGCAACTAGATTGCCCAGCATGGTGCTGAATCCAGACGCAACGTTCTTGCATTCGTCAGCGCCCAGTGCGGCGTTAAACGTGGTCGGATCGCATTCGTCCAGTGCCACAACTTGGGCAATGCGCGGCGAGTTACCATTTCCCTGCGCACTCGCGGGTCTCGTGCCGGCTAGAATCACGCACCCAGCCAGCAGAGTTAGTGTTGCTATCTTTTTCATTACCTCGTTCCTCCTTCGAACTTTTGAAGTGAATTATTCGGGGGGTTAATCTTGCACCCCCAGCCGCGCCCGCTAGGGAAAGAAACCGGACTCGGTGGTCACGCTTTCATCGCTACCGCCGAGAATGCTCGAAAACTCGCCGCTCGCAGTGTTGTCACTGCCGCCGCTGACGCTCGAGTCCAGGCCGCTCGCAGTGTTGACAAAGCCACCGCTGATGCTCGACTCCCCGCCGCTCGCAGTGTTGCCACCGCCGCCGCTGACGCTCGACTCCCCGCCGCTCGCAGTGTTGCCATCGCCGCCGCTGACGCTCGACCCACTCCCGCTCGCCGTGTTGACAGCGCCGCCGCTGACGCTCGATACGAAAGCGCTCGCTCGGTTCTTAAAACCACCAGTGACGCTGGCGGCGTCGGCAGCGCCTGAAGAATCTACGCACACGAATGGGTAGGCAGTCAGGCCCGCAGCGCTGCATTCGCCGCCGGTCACACTGGCGAAGTTGGCGCTGGTGAAGTTCGCGTAGCCGAAGACCACGCTGCCGCTGCCGGTGAACTCGTGCTGCGGGCCGACCACCAGGTTATGTGACCCGCTCCGGTTGCCGTCGATGATCGATGTGGACCCTGCGTCCTCGTTATAGCCGATCACCAGGTTCCCCAGCCCGCTGCTGTCTACCGTGGAGCCCGACCCGCTCTCGATGTGGACATTGGCCCCGCTGAAGATGATGTGCGGTCCCTTAAGACCGTTCTCCGCGCTGCTGTCCACGCTGACGTAGCGTCCCAGCGCCAGCGCATGGTTGTTCTGCACGGCAGTTAGCGTCGTCTGGAGCGACGAGACCTGTGAGGTCAAGGTGGTGACCTGGCCTTGGAGGGTGGTGACCTGTGCCTGGAGCGTCGTGATCGCCGTCAGCAGGCACCTGGCCGAGGTACTGGTGGGTTTGCAGGCTTTCATGGACGCGGCGACATCCTGTGCCTGAGAGTCCAATGTTCCCGCGGCGGACGCCTCCTGCGCCAGCGCCGGCGCGCATCGCCCGCATACCACGAACATTGCCACCACGAAGACCAGGATTAGGTTGAGCTGCTTCATGTGCTCTCCAATTACTCGTTCCTCCTTTTTGAAGTGAATCATCGGTTATCGGCGCCCATCTTCAGGCATGCTGAGTCGCTTGCCAATGGACCGTGGCTGAACATCTCCTGAACTCTCGCTGAACTCGCTGACACGTCGCGGCTATGCGCTTGCCCACGGCGCGAGTAGAATCGGCGACCTGAACCAATGCCCGAAGATCTCGTCCAGTTTGAGGATTTTGTGCTCGACCGCGGTGCCTGTGAGCTGCGCCGGGGTGATGCAGTCGTTCCGCTCCAAAGGATTCCGCTCGAGCTGCTATGCCTGCTGGTCGAACGCCGCGGACAGCTCGTTACGCGCGAGGAAATTCTCGAGCGGGTCTGGGGCAAGGGCGTCTTCGTCGATAGCGAGAACAGCATCAATACCGCGGTACGAAAAGTCCGGCGGGCGTTGAGCGACGATCCCGACGCGCCGCGATTCGTCGCTACCCTGCCGGGCAGGGGCTACCGCTTTCTCGCCGAGGTCACGAGAGCGGCAACCAATGGCAGGACGGTTACGATACCCTCCATGCCGGAGGGACCGGAGCCGATTGTGGTCGGGCGCGAGACGGAGCTCACGCGATTGCAAAGCTGGTCTGCGCAGGTGATCGAAGGCCGGCGGCGCGTGGTGTTTGTCGCAGGCGAAGCGGGCATCGGCAAGACAACCTTCCTGAAGGCCTTCCTCGATTCTCTAGACGGCAGTGCTGCACGAATCGGGCGCGGGCAATGTGTCGAGCAATACGGCGCGGGTGAGCCATACATGCCCGTGCTCGAGGCGTTGACGCGGCTCTGTCAGGAGTCCCGCGGTCAGCACGTGGTCGATCTGCTGCACCAGTTCGCGCCGACCTGGCTCGCACAGATGCCATCATTGTTGAGCTACGCCGATCGCGAGCGGCTGCAAGCCTCGACACAAGGCGTTACCCAACAGCGGATGCTGCGCGAGATGACGCAGGCGCTGGAGGCCCTCGCGGCGGAAACGCCGCTGGTGCTCGCGCTCGAAGATCTCCACTGGAGTGATTTCTCGACGCTCGAACTTATTTCGGCAATTGCCCGGCGGACAGAGCCTGCGCGCTTGCTGATTCTCGGGACCTATCGGCCAACCGAGATGCTCGCGAGCGATCACCCGCTGCGCACGATGAAGCAGGAGCTCGAACTTCATCGGAATTGCGAGGAGTTGCGGCTCAAGCTGCTAAGCGAAGCGGATGTCGCGGCTTATCTTGCTAAGCGCTTTGCTGATGACAATACCGCGCGATCTTTGGCCGGGGTTGCGCCGCTGATTCACGAGCGTACCGATGGGAATCCACTCTTCATGGTCAACGTGGTCGATTACCTGGTTGAGCAGGGCTCGCCACTCAATGCGGACAAGATCGAAGCGCCGCGCAGTATTCTCCAGATGATCGAGCGCAACCTTGAGCGCCTCAACCCTGACGAGCAACGAGTCCTCGAAGCCGCGAGCGTCGTCGGCGCTGAGTTCTCCGCGGCGACAGTCGCAGCGGCACTCGAACGTCCCCTCAGCGAGATCGAAGCCACTTGCACACGATTATCGCGCCACGAACAGTTCGTAACCGCGCATGGAATCAGCGAATGGCCCGACGGAACTGTTGCTTCAAGGTTTCGCTTTCATCACGCATTGTATGGCGACGTGCTCTACGGACGGATGCCGGCCGGGCATCGTGTCGAGTTGCATCTCAGGATCGCAGAGCGAGAGGAGAAGGCTCACGGGGCGCGCGTTGGCGAGATCGCGGCGGAACTCGCGCATCATTACAGCCGCGCCAACGATCGGAACAAAGCGATCGAATATTTCCAGATTGCAGGCGAGCGGGCCGCGGTCCGCCACGCGATGGTCGAGGCTGAGCGTCATTACGCGAAAGCGCTCAAGCTGCTTGACGAATTGCCCGAAACGCCGGAACGAGATCGTCGGGAACTTGCCTTGCAGATCCTGCTCGGTTCGGCCGTTGCAGCCGTTAAGGGAATTGGCGCGCCTGAAAGAGAGCGCAGCCTCTTGCGGGCTCGCGATCTGTCAGAGCGCCTCGGAGAGCAGCCTCACGTGTTCCCGGTGCTCTGGCAGCTCTTCCATTTCCATGCACAGCGCGGTGAACTGCAAACCGCTCGCGAATGCGCTGAACACGCATTGGCAGTGGCCCAGAGTCAGTGCGACGCGGTGATGCTCGCGTATGCTCGAACCGCCCTCGGCCTCTGTCTCTTTTACATCGGCGACTTTGCTGCCTGCCGCAGGCAGTTCGAGCTCGCGTTCGCACAGGACATACCTCTGCAGAAACGCTGGTATTTAGACGAACGCAGGCCCGACGTGCTGGCAGGAGCGCTAAGCGCGCTCGCTGAGGGAATTCTGGGTTATCCGGACCGATGCTGCGTAGGAGTTGGCGAAGTTGTTAAGCGCGCGCGGACGCAGTCGAGCCTCCCTGACCTGGCGTTCGCG
>DATMRM010000377.1:0-11130 GCA_035566155.1 Steroidobacteraceae bacterium
CATGGCAAGAACGGCTACCGTGAGATCCTGGTCAACGCTCAGGGGCGCTCGGTGCAGCGCGAAGGCGCTTTCGCCCCGGAGCTGCATTCGCAGGCGCCGGTGGCCGGGGACGACCTGGTCCTGTCGATCGATCTGGCCACCCAGCAAGCGGCCGAAGATGGCCTGGGCGAACATCGCGGCGCGGTGGTAGCCCTCGACCCCAACACCGGCGATGTGCTGGCGCTAGCCAGTAAACCCGGTTTCGATCCGGCCGCTTTCGCGCGCGGTCTGTCGCGCAGCGAGCTCGCCGCGCTGAACGACGACATCCAGAAGCCACTGTTCAACCGCGCCCTGCGCGGTACCTACCCTTCCGGATCCACCATCAAGCCGGCGCTGGGGCTGGTGGCACTGACCGATCACGAGATCGCAGCGGACGCCAAGGTGTTCTGCAACGGCGTATTTAGTCTGCCTGGCAGCGCTCACCTGTGGCGCGCCGACAAAGACGAGCCGCGCGGCATGCTCGACCTGACCGAGGCCATCGCCCGCTCCTCGGACGTCTACTTCTACAAACTCGCCTCGACCATGGGCATTGATAGGATGGACGCGGGACTGGCCCCGTTCGGCTACGGACAGCTCACCGGTATCGACATCAGCGGCGAGAAGGCGGGCTTGCTGCCAACGCCGGCCTGGAAGGAACGCGTCTACAAGCAGCCCTGGTTCCCCGGAGAGACCGTCAATATGGGTATCGGTCAGGGCTATCTGCTGGTGACACCCCTGCAGCTCGCGCATATCGCCGGGGTGCTGGCCGAGCGCGGCCGCAGCTTCCGTCCGCGCCTGGTGAAGGGGTTGCGCGACACCGACGGCAACATCAAGTGGCTTGCCGCCGTCGAGGAAAAGCCGGTCAGCGGCATTTCCGATGCCGACTGGAGGACCGTGATCGAGGCCATGGTTCATACCACGCACTGTGAACCGTATTGCGGCACTGCCTGGGTCGCCTTCAAGGGCGCCGCCTACGATGCCGGGGGCAAGACCGGGACAGCGCAGGTGTACACCGTGGCGCAGAACGCCAAATACAACGCCAAGACGCTCCCGGAAACGCTGCGTGACCATGCCTGGTTCATCGCCTTTGCACCGGCCGAGGCCCCGAAGATTGCGGTAGCAGTGCTGGTGGAAAATGCGGGGTTCGGCTCGAGCAACGCCGCACCGATCGCGCGCAAAGTGATGGACACGTACCTGCTGCGCAAAGACACGCCGAAGGAAGTCGAAACCGCTACCACGCAGGCTCGCACCGGTGATTGACCTCGCTGATACCGGAATCGCACGCACACGCCGTACGCTGTTTTCCTCAGCGAAGCTGCTGTCCGTGCTCAACCTCGACGGACCGCTGTTGGTGGGCCTGGCGCTGCTCGCACTCTACGGCCTGGCCATTCTCTACAGCGCCTCCGGACAGAGCCTGGACACGGTGATTCGCACCATCATGCGCATGGCGCTCGGGGTGGCGGCCATGCTGGCCCTGACTCATGCGAGCCCCAACTTCCTGCGCCGGATCTCCCCGTGGATCTATGTGATCGGCGTGCTGTTGCTGCTGATCGTGGAGGTCACCGGTGTCATCGGCAAGGGAGCGCAGCGCTGGCTCAACCTCGGCATCATGCGTTTTCAGCCCTCCGAGATCATGAAGCTGGGTGTGCCGATGCTCGCGGCCTGGTATCTGCACGATCGTCCGCTGCCGCCGGACTGGAAGTCGCTGCTGATGGTCGCGGTCATCATTTTTCTGCCGGTGGGCCTGGTGGCGATCGAGCCGGATCTGGGTACGGCCGCGCTGATCGCGGCGAGCGGCGCGCTGATGATTCTGATGGCGGGACTGTCGATGCGAATCGTGCTGGCACTGATGGTGCTGGGTGTCGGCGCCGCTTTCGCCGGCTGGCACGTGCTGCACGACTATCAGCGCCAACGCGTACTGACGTTCCTCAATCCTCAAAACGATCCGCTCGGGGCGGGCTATCACATTATTCAAAGCCAGATCGCGCTCGGATCGGGCGGCGTGTTCGGCAAGGGCTGGATGCATGGCAGTCAGGCGCAGCTGCAGTTCCTGCCCGAACGTTCCACCGATTTCATCTTCGCCGTCGTTGGCGAGGAGTTCGGGCTGATCGGCCTGCTGTTCCTGCTGGCGCTGTACCTGTTCATCGTCTCGCGCGCCGTCTGGCTCGCGATGCAGACCAACGACACCTATTCACGCCTGCTCGCTCTGAGTATCGCGCTGACCTTCTTTGTCTATGTGTTCATCAACGCCGGCATGGTGAGCGGTCTCGTGCCGGTCGTCGGTGTGCCGTTGCCGCTTGTCAGTTATGGTGGAACATCAGTCGTGACCCTGCTGGCGGGCTTCGGTATTCTGATGGGCCTTTATTCACATCGTAAACTCGTCGGATCCTGATGCGTCGAATACAGTGGCTGCTGGCAACGGGGAACGTTTTGATCACGCTCGCATTCAGCGCGAGTGCCCAACAGCCACCACCCGCGACGCCGATCGTCGAGCCGGCGCATTTTGATCTGGCGCGCCCGGATATCCGCGCCTATATCGAACAGGCTGTCACGCTCGGAGTGGACCGAGTACGGCTCATGTCGCTGCTGTCGGCCGCCGAACCGCAGCAGAAGATCATCGATGCGATCACCAAGCCGGCCGAGAAAACGCTGCAATGGTGGGAATATCGCGCACGCATGCTGACGCCGCTTCGCATTGAAGCCGGCGCGACACTCTGGCGTGAGCACAAGGAGCTGCTCGATCGGATCGCGGTCGAATACCAGGTGGCACCCGAGTACCTGATCGCGGTGCTGGGGGTCGAGACTCAATACGGACGGGTGACCGGACGCTACCGGGTGCTCGATGCGCTGACCACACTCGGCTTCGACTACCCCACCCGCGCCAGCTATTTCCAGAGCGAACTGACACAGTACCTGCTGCTGGCGCGCGAAGAAGGCTTCGATCCGTTGAGCATCCGCGGCTCGTATGCCGGTGCCATGGGGGCATTGCAGTTCATGCCATCGAGCTATCGCAAGTTTGCCGTCAGCGGTCGCCACGCCTCGCACCGGGACCTGTGGGGCGACTGGGGGGACATCTTCGCCAGCACCGCCAACTATCTGCATCAGGCAGGCTGGCAATACGGTGGCCCGGTTCTGGCTGAAGCGCAGCTCGCACCGGATCAATCGGTCACGCCACCTGAACGCATGGTGCTCAATGAAACCCTCGGCGGCCTGCGCTCGCACGCACTGACGATTCCGAGCACCCTGCCGGATGACACGCCTGCCGTTCTGCTGGCCGCTCCGCAGCAGGATGCGATGGGTTATCGCGTCGGCTTCCAGAACTTCTACGTGATCACACGCTACAACAGCAGTCCGCTGTACGCGATGGCCGTCTACGATCTGGCGCAGGCCGTGAAGCAACAGCTCATCCGCGAGGCGGCGATGTGAGATCGCGCAGGCTGTATGGCGGTCTCAGCCTGCTGCTGCTCGCGGGCTGTTTCAGCCCGCCTGCGCGTCGCACGCCGCCTGCGCCCACGCCGGCACCGACCGCCCCGAGCACGGTACTGCCGAGCAACCCGCCAAGCGTCAACGACATCCCGGACGCGATACCTCGCTTCGAGCCGCGCAGTGTGTATGGCAATCCGCCCTTCTACGTGGTCGCCGGTCACCGTTACGCCGTGCTGCCCAGCTCAGCCGGATACGTCGAACGCGGTGTCGCCTCCTGGTACGGAACTGAGTTTCATGGTCTGAAGACCTCCACCGGCGAGTCGTACGACATGTTCGCCATGACCGCCGCTCACAAAACGCTGCCACTTCCGTGCTACGCGCGCGTGACCAACCTATCAAACGGCCGCAGCGCGGTAGTGCGCATCAACGACCGCGGGCCGTTCGTCGCCAATCGCATCATCGATCTGTCGTACTCCGCGGCTCGCAAGCTCGACATGATCCGCAACGGCACCGCTTTCGTTCAGCTCGAGGTGCTGACGCCGGCAGCGCCGATGGTCACCGCCGAGCTGCCGGTCTCTGTACCGGCGATCTCCGCTTCGGTCATCGGCGCCAGCACTGCGCCCCCGATCCCGGGCCCGCCGCCCGCGGTACCACCGCCGGCCGCGCTACCGAGCAGCACGTTTTTCATTCAGGTAGGAGCCTACGCCAAGTCGCAGAACGCCCAGAGCGTTGCGCGCAGACTGCGCGCCAGCGGCATTGATCGTGTGATCACGCTGGCCCCGACCGATGCGCAGCCTCTGCAGCGCGTTCGCATCGGTCCGATCGTCAGTGTGCAACAGTTCGACGCGCTCATCTCGCAGCTCGCGACCCTGGGATATCCGAACGCGAGACTCGCACAGGACTGAATTCAGCCGCTACACTTGCGACCCATGAAAATGAAAATGAGATCACGTCGATACGGACTTGCCCTGGCGCTGGGACTGTCGCTGCTGTTGCCAGCGACGCTGATGGCCAAAGCCAAACCGGCGCACCCGAAACCGCATGCCGCCGCTGCGGCCTCGAGAATTGAGGGAACCGCCGTTGCCGGCGTCACCGAAACCCCCGGCGTGCCCAATCCGCCAGAGGTCTTTGCCAAGGCGTACATCCTCATTGACTACGCCAGCGGACAGGTGCTGGCGCAGCACGATGCTGATGCCCGCATGGAGCCTGCGAGCCTCACCAAGCTGATGAGCTGCTATGCCGTGTTTCATGCCCTCAAGGCCGGAACACTCAAGCTGCAGGACTCGATCACGATCAGCGAGCATGCGTGGCGGGCCGAGGGGTCACGCACTTTCGTGCAGGTGGGAAGCCAGGTACCCGCGGAGATACTCATCAAGGGAATGATCGTGCAGTCCGGCAACGATGCCAGCATTGCGCTGGCCGAGCGTATTGGTGGCACCGAGCCGGCGTTTGTACAGATGATGAACGACTACGCCAAACAGCTCGGAATGAAGAACACGCATTTCGACGACAGTACCGGACTGCCCTCGCCCACGCACTACACCACCGCGCGCGACCTGGCATTGCTGGCGACGGCACTGGTCCGCGACTTTCCCGAGTACTACACCTGGTTCTCGATCAAAGAGTTCGTCTGGAACAACATCAAACAGGACAACCGCAATGGCCTGCTGGAGCGCGATCCCACGGTGGATGGTCTGAAGACCGGGCACACCGACAGCGCCGGCTATTGCCTGGTAACCTCGGCCAAGCGCGATACCATGCGCCTGATCGGCGTGGTGCTGAATTCACCGAGCATCAAGGGCCGCGAGGACGCGAGCGCGGCGCTGCTCAACTACGGTTTTACGTTCTATCAGACCGTCACGGTCAAGCCGAAGGACAGCGTGATACTGAAGCCGCGCGTGTACAAGGCATCCGAGGAGTACTTCAGCATCGGACCGGCCAGCGACGTCATCATGACGTTGCCGCGTGCCACGGCTGGCAGCATTCAGACCACCGCCAACGCGCAGCGCCGACTGATTGCCCCGATACCGAAGACGACGCCGGTGGGCGAACTGCAGATCGTCATCAACGACAAACCGGTGAAGTCCGTGCCACTGTTTCCGCTGGCCGATGTGCCTGCCGGTGGTATCTGGAGCCGGTTGAGCGACACGGTCGTGCTCTGGTTTCAGAAGTAGCCCCATGGCCGAGCCGCTGCCGATCTGCTATCTGAACGGCAAGCTGCTACCGCTCACGCAAGCGCGCATATCCCCGCTCGATCGAAGCTTCCTGTTCGGCGATGGTGTCTATGAGGTCATCGCCGTGCGTCACGGGCTCGCGCGCAGGCTCCCCGGCAACCTGGCACGTCTCGAGCGCAGCCTGAACGAGCTGCGCATTCTCAATCCGCACACGCCCGCGCAATGGGGCGAGATCGTCGCCAGACTGATCCGCGCCAATGGCGCTGGCAATCTCTATGTCTACCTCCAGGTGTCGCGCGGCGCCGAACTGGGCCGCAACCACGCGCCGCTGCCGGCGGTTGAACCCACGGTGTTCGGCTTCTGTGCACCCCTGCCGCTGCCCACGCCCGAAGCGCTCGAGCGCGGCGTCGCCTGTATCACCGCGGTGGATACGCGCTGGGCGCGCTGCGACATCAAATCGGTGGCGCTGCTGGCCAATGTGTTGTTGCGCCAGAAGGCGGTCGAAGCCCATGCCAGCGAAACCATCCTGCTGCGTGACGGCATGCTGACCGAGGCCAGTGCCTCCAGTGTCTACGTGATCAGCGGCGGTCGCATCTGTACGCCGCCCAATTCCAATCTGCTATTGCCTGGCACCACGCGTACGCTGGTCGAAGAGCTGGCGGACCAGGCTGGCATTTCCCGCCACGTGGACGGCGTCACCGAGGTTGAGCTGCGCTGCGCCGATGAGGTGTGGCTATCGGCAGCCACGCGCGGCGTGGTCGCCGTCACGTCAATCGACGGCAATCCGGTCGCCGATGGAAAGCCCGGACCACTCTGGCAGCGCATGCACGAGCTGGTCGAGGCCTACTGGGCGCCTTGAAGCGCCAACCGTCAGGACAGCCCCCGGAGCGTGCGTCGCAACGATTCGACCATTGCCTTCACCTCCTCGACGCTCGCAATGAACGGCGGCGCCACGGCGATGGTATCGCCCGTCACGCGCAGCAGAATCCCCTCATCCAGACCGCGTTCCAGTACACGCATTCCGCGCATGCCGGCGAGTCCTGGTTGGGACTCCAGCTCGACCGCGGCCGCGAGACCGAAGTTGCGGATATCGGCGACGTGCGGCTCGTCACGCAGTGTATGAATCGCCTCCTCCAGAACTTTGGCCAGCTGAGCCGAACGCTCGATCAACTTCTCGTCCAGCAAGCTCTCGATGGCCGCCAGAGCAGTGCCGACCGCGAGCGGGTGTCCTGAATAGGTGTAGCCATGGAAGAACTCGATCGCGTGCTCCGGGCCGGTCATGAACGCATCGTAGATCCCGGCGCGCGTCAGCACCCCACCCATCGGGACCACGCCGTTGGTGACCGCTTTGGCGAACGTCGTCAGATCGGGCGCGACATTGAAGTACTGTGAAGCAAACGGCGTACCCAGCCGCCCAAAGCCGGTAATGACCTCATCGAAGATCAGCAGGATGCCGTGACGCGTGCAGATCTCGCGCAGCCGCTCCAGATAGCCGCGCGGCGGAACGATGACGCCCGCAGAACCCTGCATCGGCTCAACGATGAGCGCCGCAATGGTGGACGCATCGTGCAGCGCCACCAGCCGCTCGAGCTCTTCCGCCAGGTGGGCCCCCCACTGTGGCTGACCGCGGCTGAAGCGCATCTCGGCAGCGTTGTAAGTGTGCGGCAGGTGATCGACGCCAGGGATCATCAGTGGCGCAAACATTTTCCGGTTGGCGGGAATTCCACCGACCGATATACCGCCGAGCCCCACGCCATGATAGCCGCGCTCGCGTCCGATGATGCGGGTGCGCGAAGCCTCGCCCCGCGCACGATGGTAGGCCACGGCGATCTTCAATGCCGTATCGACCGCCTCCGAGCCGGAATTGACGAAGAACACCCGATCGCTCGGACGACCCGCGAGCGCGGCGATCTTGGCCGCGAGCTCAAACGCCGCCCTGTGCCCCATCTGGAAACCGGGACTGAAGTCCAGGCGCTGCACCTGCTGCTGGACCGCATGCACGATTTTTGGATGCGCGTGCCCTAGCGGAGTGCACCACAGACCCGATAGGCAATCGAACACCCGCCTGCCTCCGGCAAGCGTGTAGTAAGCGCCCGATGCGCTTTCGATCAGACGCGGATGCGCCTTGAAATGGCGGTTGTGCGTAAACGGCATCCACCACGACTGCAGCGGATCGCTGGGTGTGGATGGCTGCTCGAGTTCGGCGCGTGCCTGAGAAGGTGTCATAGAGGGCCCCCGGTGCGAACTACGTTACCATGAGCGCATGATGCAATGTTTTGCCCACCGCTCGCGGCTTCGCCTATGATTCTAGCGCGAAAGCCTACGACGATCGCCGCACGCGATAAGCAAAAAGGGAGAATGACAGTGCGCACCGCAATGATCAGCCACCCCGGCCAGCTTGCTGCCGGACTGGCCCTAGGACTGCTGGCGAGCACTCACCCGGTTCATGCGGCGGATGAGAACGGTACCGCCGCCGCGAGCGAGGAAATCGCCACGTTGCAGGAAGTCGTGGTCACCTCCACCCGTCGTGAAGAAAACCTGAGCAAAGTGCCAATCAGCGTTACCGCCCTGACGCAGGACCAGTTGGACACCAAGGGCATCAAGGACATCACCGACGTCGCGCGCTTCACGCCGGGTATCAATGTCGATAACTCCGGCACTGGCGCCGTCGCGATCCGCGGCATCGCCTCCTCCGGTGGCGCCGGAACGACCGGTATCTATATCGACGACACGCCGATACAGATCCGCGCGCTGGCATTCAATCCCGATGAGACACTGCCAAAGTCATTCGACATCGACCGCATCGAGGTTCTGCGAGGCCCGCAGGGCACGCTGTTCGGTGCCGGATCAGAAGGCGGCACGGTGCGTTACATCACCACTCAGCCGAGCCTGACTCAGACCACTATTTACAGTCGCGCTGAAGCGTCGTACACCGAGGGCGGTGAGCCGAGCTATGAGGCCGGTGTCGCCGCGGGCGGTCCGATCATCGACGGCACACTCGGCGCACGCGCCACCGTCTGGTACCGGCGTGATGGCGGCTGGATCGATCGGGTCGATCCGACCGCGCCCAATCCGCAGAGCGCGATCGTCGACAGCAACGTCAATCACGGCGAGACGGTGCTGGTGCGGCTGGCAGCCGTCTGGGCGCCGGCCGGAGCCTGGAAGATCACCCCGAGCCTCTACTACCAGAACCGCCAGCTTCACGATGCGGATACCTATTGGCCGATCTATTCCAATCCTATCAGGGACAAATACGTCAGTGGCGCTCCGCAGGCGATCCCGGAACCGGACAAGTTCTACCTGCCCTCATTGAAGATCGACGGCGATCTCGGTCCGGTGGAGTTGATCTCCAACACCTCGTATTACCATCGCAAGGACACTACCGGTTACGACGGCACGCTGTACAACCTCGGTTTCTATCAGCTCTATCCGCAGAGTGGCTTCCTGGATATTGCGGGAAATCCTCTGGCCTTCCTCCCGGGAACACAGTTCCCGCTGCTGGACGGCACCGGCCTGCATCTGCCGGCCTCCATCGCCAACTATCGCTCACCGGCGACCGTGGACAATGATCAACAGAACCTGACGCAGGAGATTCGTCTGCTGTCGAACAACAAGGACGCGAAGTTCATCTGGACCGCCGGTGTGTTCTTCTCGGTCAATCACCAGCAGTATCTGGAGCAGATCCACGATCCGCTGCTGAATAATTTCTGGAACGCGCTGGTCGGTGAGGGCTACACGAACATCTTCTTCTACACCGACAACAACGGCAACAACGTTCCGGTCACCTACAACGCGGCGTTTCCGAACGATGCCTACTTCCTGCAGACACACGCCACCGATCAGCAGATCGCGGTCTACGGCGAAGGCACCTATGCGATCACCGATACGCTGAAGGCGACAGTTGGCGCGCGCTATTCGAATTTACGCTTCTACTTCAATACGCTGACCGGTGGGCCGCAGCTGTTTCTGCCGAATCAGATCAACAGCGGCGACAAACGCGAAAACTCGTTTACGCCCAAGGTGAATATTTCCTGGCAGGCAGACCCGAACAATCTGTTCTATGCCACTTATTCCAAGGGCTTCCGACCCGGCGGCGCCAACAACCCGGTGCCGCAGGTCGCGTGCTCCACGGATTTTGCGAACTTCGGCATCACGGCAGCGCCGTCGACCTATAGCTCGGACACCGTGGACAGCTACGAAATCGGTGCCAAGAACAATTTCGGCAACCGCCTGAAGATCGCGAGCAGCATCTACTACATTCAGTGGCACAACATTCAGCAGCGCATCGTGCCGCCGGTGTGCCAGATCTCGTTCATAGCGAATCTCGGACAGGCCGCCGTCAAAGGCGCGGACTTCCAGAGCGAGTTCGCCTTCACCGAGCGCTTCACCGGAGAATTGACGGCAGGCTTTACCGAGGCCCGCTTCACCAAGAACTCGGTCTTCACCGCCAATCTGGTGCCCGGCGCTACACCCGCCCCGATCGTGCAAAGCGGCGATGCCATCATCGGCGAGAGCGGTCAGCCGGTATCGCCGGTGACCGCCTCGGCTGGCCTCGAGTATCACTTCCGGGCCTTCGATCGCGAGTCCTTCTGGCGTGCGGACTATGAGTACACCAGTCACTCACGCTGGACCCCGCCGACGCAGGACCCCAACACACAGCTGTTCGACCCCGCCAACTTCACGTTGGAAGATACCCATTTCGTGTCGCTGCGTGCGGGCATGAAGTTTGGCGAGATGCAACTCGAACCCTTCATCGACAACCTGTTCGACACGCACACCGTCACGAACTACAGCTTCTCGGTCTATCCGGGACCAGGCATCAGCCGGCTGGAGTCAGACTTCACGTTCCGGCCACGCACGTTCGGCATCACGTTCACCTACCGGCACTGACATCCGGCCTGCGTCGCCAGCACGCCATTTAACTGTACGCCCCCTGGACTGTGATGCCAGCAGACATCGCCTGCTTCGAGGCTTTACCAGCAATGCGTCATTCGCATATGCTGTCGCGCATGCTGCTCGTCTGCCTGACCACGACCAAAACCAAAACCCGCGCCGTCGGGGCGGTTCGGTCGTGTCCGTGTTGAGACCAGCAACATAAGGTTCACCCGAAAGGCCCCGCCGGAAAGGACGGGGCCTTTTGGTTTTGACGCTCCTTCCTCCGGTCCAGCATCGAATTGAAGGAGTAGTGAGTCATGTCCGCATCTCTTCCACGTGTCGCGATCGTCGGTGCCACCGGCGCGGTCGGCACCGAACTCATCGCCTGCCTGCAGCAGCGTCAATTCGGCTTAAGCGATCTGCGACTGTTTGCCTCGGAGCGCTCGGCCGGCAAACGCATGCCGTACGCGAACGAGTCGCTGAGCGTGGAGACGCTGAGCGAGGATGCCTTCAGACGTAGCGATATTGCGCTGTTCTGCGCTGGCGGCGCACGCGCGCGGCAGTTTGCACCGTTCGCGGTACGGGCCGGGGCGATCGTGATTGACAACTCCTCGGCCTTCCGCATGGACAGCGACGT
>DATMRM010000378.1:0-3046 GCA_035566155.1 Steroidobacteraceae bacterium
GTCCACGACGATCACTTGGATCGAGCCGGCGAAGTCCTGGCGTAACAGGGATGCAACGGTATCGCCGATGGTCAGGACTTCATCGCGCGCCGGGATCACCGCGACGACACCCACAGCGGTATCAGGCGGCCGCTTGGTGGGTAACAAGGCAGGTGAGACCCGCCAGAATCCGGCGCGTGCCAGCAACAGATACAACCAGGCGATCAACGGCAACGCGGCCATTACGTGTACGATCACGCACGGAATGATAGTCCAGGAGCCCATTCGATGCGTCGCATCTGCCGTGTGCTGTTTCTGCTGATGCCGTTGTCGGGCATGTCAAGCGAACTCACGATCGAACGTATCTTTGCCGATCCCGCTCTGTCCGGGCCGACGCCCCGGGCAGTCAAGGTTTCACCGGACGGTCGCAGAGTCGGACTGCTTCGGGGACGGCCTACCGATCAGCATCAGCTTGATCTGTGGACCTACGACGTCAAAGACGCCTCGATGCAGATGCGGGTGGACTCGAAAAGACTTGCCCCGACCGAGCAACTCTCCGATGCGGAGCGCGCGCGACGCGAGCGCGAGCGGATCGCAGACTTTCACGGGATCGTGAACTACGACTGGGCACCCGACAGTCATCAGGTGCTCTTTACACTCAACGGCAATCTATACCTGTACGACCTGGACGCACCCGCCGCCACCGCTTTGCGACAACTGGCGCACGGCGCGCAGGCGATTGTGGATCCTCAGGTGTCCCCCCGGGGCCGTTACGTATCGTTCGTGCGCGAGCAGAATCTATGGGTCATCGATCTTAACAGCGGCGCCGAGCATCAGCTGACGACGGATGGGGGCGGTGCAGTTCACAACGCCGAGGCGGAGTTCATCGCGCAGGAGGAGATGGGACAAACCAGCGGCTACTGGTGGGCACCGGATGACTCGATGATCGCCTACAAACGCTTCGATGAGAGTGGAGTGCCGATCGCTCGACGCTTCGAGGTCTACGCCGAGCGTATCGACGTGGTCGAGCAGCGCTATCCGGCCGCAGGCGATCCGAATGTCAGCGTCAAGCTCGGCCTCGTGGCGCCGACGGCTTCGGCGACGCGCTGGATCGATCTGGGCTCCAATGCGGACATCTACCTGGTACGCGCCGACTGGACACCCGATGCACGCCAGCTCGCCTTTCAGCGTCTGTCGCGCGATCAGAAGCGGCTGGATCTGGTGCTGGTGGCGGCCGATACGCTGAAAGAAACCGGGCTGGTCGCGGAACTTTCAAACACGTGGATCAACCTGTCCGACGACCTGCATTTTCTAAAGCGCCAGCGGGCCCTGATCTGGTCTTCCGAGCGCACCGGTAGCAAGCACCTCTACCTGATCGACTTGGACGGGCACGTGCGATATCCGCTGACCGCCGGCGCGTGGCACGTCGACGACCTGTTGGCAGTGGATGAGCCTGCGGGGCTGTTGTACTTCGCCGCGAACAAGGATGCCGTCATCGACGCACAGATTTACACGGCAAGACTCGACGGGCGCGATCCCTCTCATCCCAATCGCGTCAGTCAAGGCGACGGCTGGCATGCCGCGCAGTTCTCGCGCCAAGCTCCGCGCGTCGCGCTGTATGTTGACACGTACTCCGATCCCACCACCCCGCCTGAAGTGAGTATCAACGCCCCGGACGGGCATCGTCTCGCCTGGATCGAAGCCAATCCGCTCGACTCAAATCACCCCTACTGGCCTTATCACGAGCGACATGTCGCGCCGGAGTTCGGCCATATTCAGGCTGAAGACGGCCAGGAGTTGGAGTATGCGCTGATGAAGCCGCCGCGCTTCGATCCGTCACGGCGCTATCCGGTCTTTCTCCCGGTCTACGGAGGTCCGACAGTGCAGCGTGTGCAGCGTCACTGGCCTGATCTCATCAACGAATACATGGCGCAGCGCGGTTACATCGTGTTCGAACTGGATAATCGTGGCTCCTCACGCCGCAACCGCGCGTTTCAGGATCCGATTCATCTGCGCTTGGGAGAGATCGAAGCGCGCGATCAGTTGGCGGGCGCACGTTGGCTGCAAACTCAGGCATGGGTGGACCCCAAACGCATTGGCGTCTTCGGCTGGAGCTACGGGGGCTATATGACGCTGATGCTCCTCGCCAAGGGATCGAATGTCATTGCCGCCGGGGCCGCCGTCGCGCCTGTCACCGATTGGCTGCTGTACGACACCTGCTACACCGAGCGCTATCTGGGAATGCCGAAGGACAACTCGCTCGGCTACCGGCAGTCCTCGGTATTCTCAGCGCTCGACGCGATGACATCGCCCTTGTTCCTGGCGCATGGCATGGCTGACGACAACGTGCTGTTCGTCAACTCCACGCAACTGATGTCAGAACTGCAACGGCGCGAAGTTCAATTCGAGCTGATGACCTATCCCGGTGGCAAACATGGGCTCTCGACTCCGCAGATGAAAACGCATGTCTACTCCGCGATTCAGAGATTTTTCGACACGCATTTGAAAGCTGGCAGTTGACATGCACCCGCCGCGGGCAGCTGCACATCTGCGGTTGGTACCGCGGGCGCACCCGCAGCCTTCAATCAATCAGGCGAGCTGACCGTTGCAGCCGACGTCGAGGCGTCAGTGTGATTGGCAGCGGCGTGTCGGGCGGCCGCACGCGCCGCTTCCTCCGCAGATGCAGGCAGTTCCTGCGCGACGAGGATTGCCTGATTCACCACCGACGGATCGTCGCGCAATCTGACATACAGTTGACCGTCGGTCGGCCGCGGAACCGGCAGCGTGTATCCGGGAAATCCGTCAGGCACCTGAACCGGATGTCCGAACTGCGCATCGCTCGACACCGCGTCCACCAGGAACAGGTTGCTGCCCGACAATTTGCAGGCCAGTTCCGGCGTCGCGGGACACTGCAATTCGCGCAGCGACGGTAAACGAACCAGCGTGACCAGCGGCTGCCAGTCGCCGGCGGTACCGTTGGCGACGACGCGAAACTGCAGTGGGCCGAATGCGGATGGGCCAAAGGACTTCGAGGCATCCAGCGTCGCCACTGCGACGACGGAATTCT
>DATMRM010000379.1:0-6065 GCA_035566155.1 Steroidobacteraceae bacterium
ACGTTGCCCCTGAACCAGCACTTCGCCGGGTGTGACCATGCGCCCCGTGGCAACGTCGAGTAGCCGCGCTGCGTGCAGCACCATAGCAGGGGGTTCTGCCGAACCTGCGGGTTTGGCCTGACAGGTTCCGAACGCGGCCGCCAGCAGTGCGCTCCAGCGCATAACAGGCGTTCTAGACGGCATTGAAAAAATCCTCCCCCACCGGCTTGTGCTGCAATATCTCCTCGCGCGTCAACCCCACGAGCTCATGCGGGAACACCAGCCAGCGGTCGGTCGCATGCACGTAATAGTCAGGTATCAGCGTGCTGCGATTGCGCATTGGCTTGTAGTAGACCGTCGCGATTCGGATCACATCAGGCAGATTGCGTCGACAGCGCCGCTTGAGCTCCGCGATGACGGCCTCCAGACTTCGACCCGAATCAAATACGTCGTCGATCAACAGCAGCTGATCATCCGCCGACAGGCGCGACACCAGGTAGTCCACCGCATGCACCCGCACGGTCTTGTTTTGCTGGTCGATCCCCAGGTACGACGAAGTTCGAATCGCGATGTGATCGACTTCGATCGCGTGGTACTCCAGCACTTCCTGTACAGCGATGCCGATGGGGCTACCGCCGCGCCACATCGCAACCAGATACGTTGGACGCAGGCCGCTGCGAACGATCAGTCGCGCCAACTCCATCGAATCACGCAGCAGCGAATCGGCCGAAATAAACAGTTTTTCCATCGCGTCCGCACTCCTGAAAGTGCAATTATGCCCTCTGCGTACGCGACTGGCGTTGTAGGGCGATATCAACCATCCTAGAGACGACCTTGCTGCCACGCTCGCTGCGAAGAGAGGAGCGACTTGGAGTCGGAGTTTGCGTCGCTTTGGGGCCTGGATCGCTCCGTGCTGTATTTGAATCACGGCTCCTTTGGTGCCTGTCCCACCGCCGTTCTGGCGGCCCAAACCCGCCTGAGGACGCGGATGGAGAGCGAGCCGGTGGACTTCCTGTCGGCGACGCTGCCGGCCGGCCTGCACACCGCACGCAGTGCGCTCGCACACTTTCTCGGCGCAAACGAGCAAGATCTGGCGTTCGCTCCCAATGCCACCACGGCCGTGAACGCCGTACTTCAATCGCTGGCATTCGAACGGGACGACGAGCTGCTGCTAACCAGCCACACCTACGCCGCCTGTCGCAAAGCCGTCGATTGGATCGCCGCACGCAGCGGCGTGCACGTGGTCGTGGCACAGCTGCCATTTCCGGTGCGCAGTGAGGAGGAGATCGTCGCGGCCATTCTGACCTGCGTCTCACCACAAACGCGGCTCGCCTTGCTGGATCATGTGACCAGTCCGACTGCATTGGTGATGCCCCTCGGCCGCCTGGTGCGCGAATTGCAGGATCGCGATGTCGATTGTCTGGTCGATGGAGCTCATGCACCCGGCATGGTACCTATCCGTTTGAATGAGCTCGGCGCTGCCTACTACACGGGCAACGCTCACAAATGGCTATGCGCTCCGAAGGGCGCTGCCTTTCTCTATGCACGCCGCGACCGGCAATCCGCGCTTCACCCGACTGTGATCAGTCACGGTTATGCGGCAGGGTTTCCAGAGGAGTTTGACTGGACCGGAACCTTCGACCCGACGCCATGGCTATGTATCGGCGAATCAATTCACTACCTGCAGGGCCTATTGCCGGGAGGTTGGCCGGAGCTGATGGCTCGCAATCATGCGCTTGCCCTGCGGGCTCGGACGATTCTGTTGCAAGCATTGAACATCGAGGCACCGTGTCCGGAAGAGATGATCGGCTCGATGGCTTCCATTCCCCTGCCCACCCCCAGTGATGGATCCCCTGCCGCGAGACTGGATTTCGACGGACTGCACGGGTGGTTTCGTGAACGCGGAGTCGAGACCTGGCTGTATCCGCAGCCCATGCTGTTGGTGCGTCTCTCGGCGCAGCTCTACAACAGTGTGCCTCAATACGAACGGCTCGCGACGTTGTTGAGAGAAGCCGTGTATGGCCGATGACGCAGCCGCGCGCCGGCGGTTACTGCCGGGTGGTGGCGGACCGACTGGCCGTTGTTCAGAGCAGGCCATCGGCTGTTCGATCGTCCCTGGCTTGGCTTTTTCGAGCCGTAGACCACAGGTTTAGTGGCGTCTGGGCGGCACCTGCGGACCGTTATGTCCGGGTTGCCTCAGCGGAATGGGTCTGGCACCCGATCTGACAGAAAACTGGAGTCTGTCCAGATGAGCGTGACCCATTTATCGCTTAGAAATGTTCAATTCCCCCTTATGTACCGGACGTTGGCAGGATATGCTCTCGCTCGTTGTGAGCAACCATCGATAAGACCATGACCGCGCCGGCACAGAGGACCTGTGTAACCGTTCTGTTTGTAGACCTCCGGGGCTACACCAGGCTGGCGGAGCGGTTACCGGCAACGCGGGTCGTTCCGCTGTTGGACGAATTTCTCAACATGCTGACGATGACCACCGAACGCTACGGTGGGCAGATCTACCACGTCGCCGGCGACGGTCTGATGGCCGGGTTCGGCGTCCACGATCCTGGACAGGATGGAACGCTCGAGGCGATCGCAGCAGGACGCGCGATGCTCGTCCGGTTCGAACCCATCGCGGTCCGATGGCACCGTGAGTTCTCCATCGTCACGGGAATCGGGATCGGCATTCACCGCGGTGAAGTCGCGCGCGCGTACCTGGGGCCTCCCGGCAACAAGACGCTCACCTTGATCGGCGATACCGTGAACGTCGCTGCGCGATTATGCAATCGCGCCCGCGCCGGAGAGGTGCTGTTCTCCGGTTCGGTCGCGCAGAGCGACCAAATCGTTGCGCGACCCATTCCGGAGCCGAAACCTTTTCTGCGATTGCCGCAGTTTGCACTGAAGGGACGCAGCGCTCCGCTTGACATCTATTGCGTGCCCGCCCCCGATCGCGTTGCAGTGTGATCATTTTGTGATCACCCCAGGCAACGTGGCATATTTCCGCATCGCCGGTTAAGTCGCCGCGTTTTTTGCACAGACTTATCCACCGGTTCTGTGGATAAGTCATGTCGTCCATCAAAGCTCTTCTGTTCGATGTGTTCGGCACCCTGGTCGACTGGCGCGAATCGATCGCGCGCGAAGCCGCCAGAATATTGATCCGACAAGACATCGCGGTCGATTGGCATCGCTTTGCAGATAGCTGGCGCGATCAATATCAACCGGCGATGGAGGAAGTGCGCGCTGGACGTCTGCCGTTCTGCAAGCTCGATGTGCTCCATCGGCGCAATCTCGACATCGTGCTCAAGCAGTTTGGACTGGAACACGTCGACGAGGCCGCCCGGACTGAACTCAATCTCGCCTGGCATCGACTGGATGCCTGGCCCGACGTCGCGTCAGGATTGACGCGCATGCGCGAGCGATTCCTGTTGGCGCCCTGCTCAAACGGTAATGTCTCCCTCATGGTGGATCTGGCGCGGCGCAATGGCTTCCCGTGGGACGCCATTCTGGGCGCCGAGATCGCCCGCGACTACAAACCCAAACCGATTGTCTATCGGGCATCGGCTGCAGCCTTCGATTGCGATCCGGAGCAGACGATGATGGTTGCGGCGCACTCCTCCGACCTGGCGGCCGCCGCGCGCGCTGGACTGCGCACGGCATTCGTCGCGCGACCTGACGAGCGCGGGCCCGGCAGGGGAGAAAGCCGCGCTAGCGTGCTCGTCGATCTCGAGGTAAATGACCTGAACGCTCTCGCCGACGCGCTGCTGCGCGACTGAGCCGAGGGTGAGTCGTTTCAACGATGCGCTGAACCGCTGGCCTTCAGTACTTCACCTTGGATCTGATAGTCGTGGAACTCCGTGGTGTCGATCGGGCAGTCGGTGCGATAGGCCACCTTACCGCGCCAGCTGAAATTGTCGGTGAGCAGCTTGCGCATGTGATCGACGAGTTCGCAGTCGCCATCCCCCATGAACGCGGGTCGCTGCGCATTCATTTTGAGCGGTGTCCAGTTGGCCGCGATCGCATCGGCCGGACTGCCGCTGGCAGCTGCAGCGGACAGCGTGCTGAAATCCACTCTCACCCATGCCGTGCGGCTGAACGACTCGGGGCCCCGCGGGCAGCCGGTCGCGACGACGTACAGGTCAGGGCGCGCGCCGAGATATTCGAGAATCTGGCGTACTTTGGTCTCGAGGCCGTCGCAGGTGTAGCGCGATGTGACGCCAAAATAATCAAACTGTGCGTGATGGGTCTGCCAAACCGCCGGCTGGGGGCTTTGACTCTCCGACTCCGTAGCGACAGCCGTACCCACCATGCTGAGGCCGAACAATACTGACGGGATGAATCGAAGCTTAGTGGTCAGCATAGGATGATGCCTCGCGCGCAGAGCACTCCATGGAAGAACCCCATACTAGTCCAGCGCGGCACGTTGAGAAACGTTGACCTTGCGCACAGCGTTGCCGCACGGCAGCGAGCTTCGGACCCGATCCGATGCGCTCGCACAGCGCACGTGAGCCAATCGTGTAGAGTACGACCCGCATCGGACCACACAGGGGGCAAACAACTATGCGTCTCATTACTCTGCGCGCGCTGCTGGCCGGCGGCGCGCTGCTGGCGGCCTGTCTATCCCTTCAAGCGCAGCAACCCACAGCGCCGAACCTGGACACGGTGCCGGACAAGATGCCTTTCAGCGAACCGTATGGTGCTCCGATCAGCGCCCAGCGCGCGCAGTCGCTGATACAGGCCGCCGCGACCGAGGCGACCAAGAAGGGCTGGCCGATGAACATCGCCGTGGTGGACGCCGGTGCCAATCTGGTCGCATTCCTGCGCATGGACGGCGCACAGCTCGCTTCCATTGCGATCGCCGAACACAAGGCGCGGACCGCGGCCAAGTACCGTCGTCCTACCAAGGCATTCGAAGACGCGATTCAGAAGAACGACTACAAATACATCCTGACGCTCGACGACATCGTCGCATCGCGAGGCGGAATTCCGCTGGTCGCAAACGGCAAGGTCATCGGCGCGGTGGGTTGTTCGGGAGGAACCGGCTCGCAGGACGAGGTGGTTTGTCAGTCTGCCGTCGCGGCACTGGCTAAGAGCGGTCAGTAGGTTTTGGCCAGCTCGCTGCGCAGGAACTGCAGCAATCCTGGCGCGGCTTGTTGAGTGAGTTCGAGTACGAGTTCGAAATCGGCCGTCTCGCCGTAGTAAGGATCGGGTACCTCGCGCAGCGGCTGTTGCGGGGCATAGTCGAGCAGTAATCGTACACGCTCGCGGCGCTCCGAAGGCGCGAGACGCCGCGCAGCCTGCATGTTCTGGCGATCCATCGCCACGATCCATTCAAAGCGCTCGAAATCCGGAAGGCACAGGACACGAGCGCGCAAACCCGACATGTCTATCCCGTGGCCGGCGGCGACGCGCCGCGCGCGTGGGTCCGGTGCGCTTCCAATGTGATAGTCGTGGGTCCCGGCCGAATCGACGTCGATCGGCAGCTCCGGAGCAGCGTGTCGTGCATAGGCGCGGAACACCGCCTCCGCCATCGGCGAACGACAGATGTTCCCCATGCAGACAAACAAGACGCTGGCCAAGTACGCCGCTACTGCACCTGCGCGGCAGACGTTGCAGCCGGCGCTGGACGCGCTCCTGCCAGATGACGCGCGCAGCACAGGTTCGCAGACAGCGCTGTGTTGCTGACGGCGATGATCGATCGGGCGAACGAGTCGAGTGTCAAGCCGTCATCAAACCGCATGTCGAACACCGCGAACGAGCGCGGCGAGGACGTCGGAGTGGGACCGGGAGAGATATCGTGATAAAGATAGTCACGACTGAGCACAAGTCTCAGCTCCTGAAGAAACGCGCCCTTCTGCAGATCGCTCATCGCATCGTAGGCCGCCTCGCCACGTCCCAACGGATAGTTGACGGAAATGACGGTCGATCCCGCAGGCGTACGCGGAGAGAAGCAGGCCATGTTCTGCTGACTTCCGGGCGGGAACACGAACTGCATCTGCCACTCGTTGCCTTCGATCGACTTCACCGCGTTCGGTGTACAGCCGAGCTGGCGTAACCAGGATTCGATTTGTTGCTGTTGCATCAGACCTCCG
>DATMRM010000380.1:0-8831 GCA_035566155.1 Steroidobacteraceae bacterium
GGGTAGGAACTTAGAGAAAATTTGCCGTCACACTGCACTAATTGCCATGAATTAATTTCACAGCGACCATGCAATGCGGCAACGCGTTTTACGCCACGGGGTCGTGGCAGACCGCTTCGATGTTGTGCCCGTCGGGATCGAGAACGAACGCGCCGAAATAGTGCTCGTGATAATGCGGCCGCGGGCCCGGGGCGCCGTTGTCACGGCCACCGGCCGCCAACGCGCTCCGGTAGAACGCCTCCACCAGCGTCCGACTGTCAACCCGAAACGCGATGTGAATCGGGGGCACGTTCGGGCGGCCATTCGAAATCCAGAAATCAGGCTTGGGCGGAACGCCAAAGCCGGCCACGTCCACGGTACCAGTCATCGCCGCGGGGAACTCGGCAAGTATGCGATAGCCGAGCGGCTCCAGCGCGCGGCGATAGAACTCTTTGCTGCGCGCGATATCACTGACGACGACACCGCTGTGATCGATCATGGTGGGGGGCTCGGGTTGCCGAAGTGCACGTCGCGCTTTTCGGGTCCGATGAGCGCCAGCACCACCAGCAGCACCGCGGCGACCCCCGCGATCAGGGCCAGCGCGTACGAGTAGTCAGGATGCGCGACGCTGCCATGTTGTTCGGCCAGCGTGGCCTGAATGACGGAATTCCTGGACGCAATCAGATTGCCGAGCTGGTACACCACACCTGGAAATGTGGCGCGAATGCCTGCCGGCGCCAGCTCATTCAGATGGGCAGGCACCACGCCCCAGGCGCCCTGCACCAGCACCTGCATGAAGAACGCGCCGATCGCGAGCCCGACTGCGGTGGTCCCATAGGCCCAGAACGGAATGGCCACCAGCGCCAGGGCTGAGGCCAGCGCGATGGTCTTGCGCCGACCCATGCGGCTCGAAAGCGTGCCGAACAGCAGACCGCCGATGATCGCCCCGATGTTGTAAGTGATCGCGATACGCGAGGTCATGTGCGTATCGAATCCGTGTTGCTTCTGCAGGAACGTCGGATACAGATCCTGCGTCCCGTGGCTGAAGAAGTTGAAGCACGCCATCAATATCATGGCGTAGAGCGCAAGCCCCCAATGTCCTTTGAGCGAATGCAGCAAGCCGCTCGCCTTGGGCTGGTTGCGCATCTCGGTCCAGACGCTCGACTCCGGAACCGCGCGATGAATATAGAACACCAGCAGCGCTGGCGCCGCGCCCAGAATGAACATGCCGCGCCAGCCGATGTGATCGAACAGCAATCCATAGACCACCGAGGCCAGCAGATACCCGGTGGGATAACCCACCTGTAACAGTCCTGACACGAAGCCGCGCGAGCTGGTCGGAACCGCCTCGAAGGCGAGCGATGCGCCGACACCCCACACCCCGCCCATACCGATCCCAAACAAGGCACGCAGCACCAGGAACGCCGTCAACGACGGCGAAGCAGCGGTGGCAAGTTCGGCGACCGAGTAAAACACCACGGCGATCATCAATGCGGGTTTGCGTCCAAAGTGATCGGCGATGCGTCCGAACAGGAAAGCGCCCACCGGACGCATCGCGAGCGTCAGGAACAACGCTTCGGAAACATCCTTCACCGGCGCGTGGAATTCCGAGGACAGCTGATTGATCACGAATACGACCAGGAAGAAATCGAACGCGTCGAGCATCCATCCCATGAAACTCGCGGTGACGACGTGACGCTGGGTGGAAGTCCAGACTTCGCGATCAGCCATGATCCCCGTCCCTGTTGTCGTTGTAACGGCACACCCATCATAGCGCCGCGCACACGAACCGTCAGTGTGACCGTTAGAATGTAACTTTCTTTTACTTGGTACGGAGTCCGATTGTTATTGCGCCTCGACAAGGTGTCGCTCAGTTTTGGCGCTCGGCCGCTGCTTGACCAGGTATCGCTGCAGATCGACCGGAGCGAGCGCATCGCGCTGGTCGGACGAAACGGCGAGGGCAAGTCCTCGCTCCTGCGCCTCATTCTGGGAGAGGTGGAACCGGAGGCGGGCACCCTCTGGCTGCGGCCGGGTGCGCGGGTAGCCCATTTGGCGCAGGACATCACCGCCCTCTCGAACGAGACGGTCGCACAGATCGTCACCGGCGGCGTCCCCCGTGCGGGCGCGCACGATCACGAGGAGTGGCAAGTCGAGCAGCGTGTCGCGACGCTGTGTTCACGCCTGGGGTTGGACCCGGCATCGCGATTCGACCAGTTGTCCGGCGGCTGGCGGCGGCGCGCTCTGTTGGCTCGCGCCCTGATAGGGCAGCCGGAGATCCTGCTGCTCGATGAGCCCACGAATCATCTGGATGTCGAAGCCATCGAATGGCTGGAGCAGTTCCTGCTCGAGTACGCCGGCGCTGCGCTGTTCGTCAGTCATGACCGCGCCTTCATCAATCACCTGGCTACCCGCATCGTCGAACTCGATCGCGGCGCATTGACCGCGACACTCGGCGACTACGAAACCTATCGTCGCCACAAGGCCCACCGGCTCGAGGTGGAGGCCGCCCAGCAGGCGCTGTTCGACAAGAAGCTGGCACAAGAGGAGGTTTGGATCCGCAAAGGCATCGAGGCGCGTCGTACCCGCAACGAAGGCCGCGTACGCGCGCTATATCAACTGCGCCGTGAGCGACGCGCACGGCGCGAACGCACGGGTCAGGTTCAATTGCAGCAACACGCGGCGCCGGAGTCGGGAAGTCTCGTGTTCGACGTCGCACACCTCGGGCTGGCGTACGGGGACCGGACGATCATCCGGGATTTCTCGGTTCGCATCATGCGCGGCGATCGTGTCGGTCTGGTCGGTCCCAATGGCGCCGGCAAGAGCTCGCTGATCAAAGCGCTACTGGGACAGATCGAAGTGTCACAGGGCGAGGTGCGCAGCGGCACGCGGCTGGAAGTCGCGTACTATGATCAGGAACGCGCACAGCTCAAGCTCGACGAATCAGTCATGCAGAACGTGGCCGGGCGCAACGATCAGGTGATCGTCAATGGTCAGTCTCAGCACGTTTCCAGCTATCTGCGTGACTTCCTGTTTCGTGCTGACCAGCTCAATACCCCGGCCGGCGCGCTGTCCGGCGGTGAGCGCAATCGCCTGATGCTGGCACGGCTGTTTTCCCAGCCAGCCAATCTGTTGGTGATGGATGAGCCCACGAACGACCTGGACATCGATACGCTGGAGTTGCTCGAGGAATATGTCTCCGAGTTCCACGGGACGCTGCTGCTGGTGAGCCATGATCGCGCGTTTCTGGACAACGTCGTCACGGAGCTGCTGGTGTTTGAGGGCGCCGGCGTAGTACGTGAATTCGTTGGCGGCTACAGCGATTGGGCGCAGTTTCGCGAGCAGCAGAAGGGCTCAGAGCCGCCGCGTCGCGCCGTGCAGACACCGCAGGGGGTGGATCGAAGCCCCAGGCAGCGCCGGCTTTCCTACAAGGATCAGCGCGAACTGAACTCGCTGCCGGAGCAACTGGAACGACTCGAGGCTCAGAAGCAGCAGCTCGAGGCGGAGTTGTCCGATACAGCTCTATATGAGGGCGCACCCGAACACGTGCAGGAACGCCTGGGCCGACTGCGGGCACTGACGCAGGCACTGGAAGCCGGCTACGCGCGCTGGGGCGAGCTCGAGGCCTTGAGTGGCCAGACTCTCAAGCCCTGAGAGATAATGCGGTGGATGAAGTCGCGCAAGACCGCGCTGGCCGCTGTGCTGTTGTCGGCAGCAGTGACGCTGCCTCTGCAGGCGCACCACTCCTTTGCGGAGTTCGACACCACGAAAACCCTGACCGTGATCTGCACGGTCAAGGAGTTCCAGTGGGTCAATCCGCACAGCTGGCTGATCGTCGTGGCGCCCAACGAGCAAGGGATCGCGCAGGAATACCGCTTTGAGGGCGTGCCCCCGGCCGTCCTGACGCGCAGCGGCTGGACCGACGACACCCTGCTGGTAGGAGACAGAATCACGCTGGACTATCACCCGCTGAAGGACGGCACGCCCGGAGGCGCCTATGTCGCGGTCACACTGCCCAATGGCAAGCACCTGGGAACCAGCGGTACCTCGTTCGTGCCGTTTTCGCCGGCCAACACACCACCTCCAGCACCGCGGCAGCCACCTCCGCCCACTCATCCTATAATCATTGACTAGTACCGCTGGCGGCCGCGGCGTCGCGACGCGAGCCGCGCTTCCCCTACAATGCTCGAGGGTGAACGGAGAAACCGGGGCATGAAGAGAACCTCGACACGGCGTGCGATCCTGCTGGCTGCGGCATCAGGCGCCGCCACCCTCGCCCCGTGGGCGAGAGCGGTCAATCAGGATGACAGTCAGCGCAACGAGGATCGCGGTCCCGGGGAGGCCAAGGACGTCGGTTCGGTTGAGGATCTGATGCGCGAGCACGGCGTGCTGCGCCGGATCCTGCTGGTGTACCAGCAGACGGCAGCCAAGCTGCGCCGCGGAGCTGCCGTGGATATCAGTGCCCTGAACCACGCCGCGCAGCTGTTTCGGTCTTTCGGCGAGGACTATCACGAAAAGATGCTCGAGGAATCCTTCATTTTCCCGGCGCTGCGTAAGGTGCGGGGACCCGCGGCCTCCTATCCAGAGGTGCTGATTGCGCAGCATCAGCGCGGCCGCAAGATCACCGACTACATTCTCGCTGCTACGAACCGTCGCAAGCTCTCCGGCGGCCACGCCGTGGCGCTGGCGAATGCCTTCGATGGCTTCGCACTCATGTACCAGAACCACGCGGCGCGTGAAGACACGCTGGTGTTTCCAGCATGGAAGCAGGCACTGGCCGAACGCGACATCGATCAGATCGGTGACAAGTTCGAAGACATCGAACAGCAGCAGTTCGGCAAAGAAGGCTTTGAGACGATCGTCGAGCAGGTCGGCGCGATCGAAAAATCCCTCGGCTACGAAGATCTGGCTCAGTTCACAGCGCCCATGCCTCCGACGACCTAAGGTAGCACCGACGATGACGCGCACGATTTACCTGCTCAATGGACCGAACCTCGACCTGCTCGGAGAGCGCGAGCCGCAGATCTATGGCCGCTTCACGCTGGCGGACATCGAGGCACTGTGTCGCACGGTGACGGACCGGCACGGTCTGACTTTGACGGCGCATCAAACCAACGCCGAACACGAAATGATCCAGTGGCTGCACGACGCGCGCGAAGCCGCAGGAATCGTCATCAACCCGGCCGCGTTCTGCTATCACTCGGTTCCGATTCTGGATGCCCTGAAGATGTGTGCCGGACCGATTGTCGAAGTGCACATCAGCAACATCTATCGCCGCGAAGACTGGCGCAGCAAATCCATTCTCGCGACCGCGGCCAGCGGCGTGATCACAGGGCTTGGCATCGACGGCTACCGCCTGGCGATGGAATACCTGGTCGGCAAACTGCCCGCGCCGAAGACAGCGTCCCGCACGTCTGCGAAGAACAAGCGCAGCTAGCTTCAGGTGGCGCTCGTCCGGACAGCGGCAGCATCCAGCAGCCGGCGCGTATGCCGGGCAACCATCAGATTCTCATCGGTGGGAATCACCCACGCCGACACGCGGCTGCCCGCATCGCAAATGCGCCGCTCTCCGCGGTCATTGGCTGATGCGTCCAGCGTCACGCCCAGCCAGGCCGCTTGCTGACACACGCGCGCGCGAATCGGGGCCGCGTGTTCGCCGATGCCACCGGTGAAAATCAGGGCGTCCACGCCGCCGAGCGCCGACGCCAGTGAACCCAGTTCGCGGCTGATGCGATAGACGAACAGTTCCACCGCCTCGGCGGCCTCCGGCCGATCACTCGCCAGCAGCTCGCGCATATCGGACGAGACGCCCGAGACGCCCAGCAGCCCTGAGCGTTCGTACAGCAGCCGCTCGATCTCCGCGGCCCCGAGATGCTCATGCTGCAGCAGGTAGAGCAGTACGCCCGGATCGAGCGACCCGCAACGCGTGCCCATCACCAGACCATCCAGCGCGGTGAATCCCATCGTCGTTGCGATGCTTTGACCCTGATGAATCGCACACAGGCTCGCGCCGTTCCCCAGGTGCGCCACGATCAGGCGTGCTCCGACGCACTCCGGGGCGAGCGCGGGCAAGGCCGCGACGATGTATTCGTAGGACAGCCCGTGGAAACCATAGCGCCGGATGCCGCGCGCCGTGTATTCACGCGGCAGGGCAAACATCCGCGCGATCGGCGGCTGGTTGGAATGAAAGGCCGTATCAAAACAGGCCACCTGCTTCAAATGCGGCGAGGTCGCGCGGATAGCGCGGATCGCGGCGATCTGCTGCGGTTCATGCAGCGGTGCCAGCGGCACGAGTTGCTGCAGCCCCGCCATCACGCTGCCGTCGATCAGCACTGGCTGCGAATAGGTGGTGCCACCGTGCACGATGCGATGTCCCACTCCCGCGAACCCCTTTTGGGTACCGGTATGGGCCGCAAACCAATGCTGCAACGCCCGAATGGCCTCATCACCACCTCGCTTGATGCGTTCGTCCGCGAGCGATTTGCCGCTGGCATCCGCCACGCGCAGATGCGACTCACTGCCGACGGTTTCCACCTGTCCGTGAAGTTTCGGGGCGAGCGCACCATTCTCCAGGGTCTCGAAAACGGAAAACTTCAGGCTCGATGAGCCGGCATTGATGATCAGGATTGGCTCACGCATCGCAGCGAACCCTCGACGGCGAATAGCGTGCGCATGATAGCGACGTTTGTGTACCGACAGGCGCGACTGTCGGCAAAAAGGAACGTTGGTCTTTTCAGATGAATAGAGCGAAGATAATCAGCGCTTGAAGTGCACTTCTAAATGGAGGTTCTTCTATGCCGACACAGCCTACGCCGACGTCGCGTAGTCCGCGTCGCTCAACCGCCAAGACGGCGGCCACTAAGAGCACGGGGACTACAGGTTCGCGGGCGGCGGATGCGACTGCACCGGCCAAGGGCATCGATCCTGAGGATCGACGCGCCCTGATCGAGCAAGCCGCTTACTTTCGCGCCGAGAATCGCAACTTTGCGCCTGGTTTTGAAGTTCAGGACTGGCTGAGCGCAGAGGCGGAAGTCGATACCTTGCTAGCGTTGGGAGTACCAACGACCGACCACTGACCGATGCGCTAACGCGGGTTCAATGGACCCGGCAGGCGGGCACGCAACGTGCGAATCTCCCGCTCGAGTTCCTGTACGCGCTCAAGCAGTCCGAGCGCCAGCAGCAACCCCGAGGCATCCAGATCGAAATCATCGCGCAGTCGCCGCGCTGCGCGCGCCGCGTTCAATGCCTGCGCGCCGAAGCGAGGCTCGGATCCCGCCGTCTCCAGGGGTTCGATCGCCCCGCCTCCGACCAGTTCCTGCAGCAATGGCAGCGGCAGAGCGCACAACTCCGACAGTTCGGCCAGCGTGATTGAGTGCTCCTCGAACCACAGCACCTCCGTCAGCTCAATTCGCATGACTGCCCTCCGCGACGAAATGCGCGCGCGGATCAAAGGCAGAACTCTCCGACAGCTCCCGATAGAGCGCGCGCTCGCGCTCGGAAACCGTACCAGGCACCACGATCTGCACCACCGCGTATAGGTCACCCTGTCCACTCTTCGGCTTCGGCAGGCCGCGTCCCGGCAGGCGCAACTGCCGCGCGGCCTGCGTCCCGGCCGGTACTTTCAACATGACGGAGCCACCGGGCGTGGGTACCTCGACGCTCGTGCCGAGTACCGCTTCCCACGGGGCCAGTGGCAGGTCCAGGTAAAGGTCGTGACCGGCAGCGCGGTAGTACGGATGCGGCCGCAAACTGACGTTCAGGTACAGATCGCCATTGCGCCCGCCGTTGATACCCTTGCCGCCCTTGCCCGGGATGCGCAAACGCTGCCCATCGGTTGCACCTTTGGGGATTCGTGCCTTGAAGGCGTGGGGTGTCCGATGCACGCGTCCCGCCGCATCGTACTCTGGCATCTCCAGATCCAGATCGATTTCCGCGCCCGAGTAAGCCTGCTCGATCGTGATCGGGACCGCGACCTCGTAGTCCTGCCCGGCCATCGACCTGCGCCCCCCGCCTGCTCCGCGACCGGAGCGCAGATGCTCAAACAGCGCCGACAGATCCAGTTCGTCGACGCTGAAGCCTGCCTCCTCAGAGGGCTGCCATTGCCGCCGCCAGTCCGGCGGGGGCTGAAAGTCCTGCCCTGCCGAGTGCGAGCCGAGCTGGTCATAGGCCGCGCGCTTGTCGGAGTCCTTCAGGGTCTGATAGGCCTCGGCGACTTCCTTGAAGCGCTCTTCGGCGCCGGCCTCCTTCGAAACGTCCGGATGGTACTTGTGCGCCAGGCGGCGATAGGCCTTCTTGATGTCGGCCTCGCTCGCTGCACGCTCAACGCCGAGGATCGCGTAGTAGTCCTTGTATTTCATGAGTGTTGCCGCCGTTCAGGATCATAACCTAGCACCTGCCGGCTCAGAGTTCGCCTCCCCAGCATCACCGACCCATCGCATGCTGCTTTGAGTGGGGACGGCGCTTGCCGTTCTCAACCGGCCGATTCGAGCGGCCGGCCGTCGGTGCATTCCCACCGGCCCTCAAGCGGATGCCGACTGGCGGCCGCGTGTAGAATCGCGCCGCGCCGCAGCGGTATTCGGGAGGATCGAATGTATCGAACACTGAGTCTGGTGGGCGCGGCGTTGCTGAGCACTGTGCTGAGCGCATGCGGATCGGATAGCACCACCGCCACGCCTTCCGCGTCCCACGCTCACGGGACGCTAGCCATCAGTCCGCCGTTTCGGATTGCTTCGGTCGACGCCGCGACCTTCCAGTCGCAGCTTTCAGCCAACAGTGGCGGCCCACAATTGCTGCAGATCGCCGGCACGCCGGTCTGCGGGGTAGATTTCTACTACATCAATTTCTGGACCCAGGGC
>DATMRM010000381.1:0-2030 GCA_035566155.1 Steroidobacteraceae bacterium
ACCTTCTTCAGCAGCGGTACCGCGCCATGGCAGTCCTGGACGTTGGCCGGATGAACATGAACCCCGAGAAGCAGGCCATTAGTATCGGTCACAATATGCCGCTTGCGGCCGTAGATGCGCTTTCCCGCGTCATAGCCGCGCGGCCCGCCAGCCTGCGTAGTTGGTGCACTTTGGCTGTCGATCACGGCGGCTGTCGGTCTTGGCGCGCGTCCCAGCTTTTTTCGTGCCCGCCGGACAAGGACACTGACGATCCTTTGCCACCGTCCCGTATCTCGCCACGCATAAAAATAGCCCTGCACTGTCGAATAAGGCGGGAACTCCTGCGGCAACGCCCGCCACTGGCAGCCCGTCGACAGAATATAGAGAACCGCCTCCACAACACTACGCAGATCGGTCCTGCGCGGCCGACCGCGCCGGTGTGCTCGCGGCAAAAGGCGCTCGATCAGCCTCCACTCCGCATCGGTCATATCGCTTGCATAACGCAGTTCGTCCCGCCGATATTGCTCCCGAGTGATTTTAGTCCAGGGCATCGTGATCTCCTTCGAATCTTCGCAAATCCGATGGAATCACACCTCACTGAGATCACTCACCCATTTTTCAGTCAGACTCTGAGGAGCGCGCTCTTGCGCGCGTCTCGAAGGATGAGCGACATGGTTCGAGACGCCGCTTTGCGGCTCCTCACCATGAGGCCTTCTACGTCCGCGTGACGACCTCGCCGTCCTCTTTGACAAAGCACCCGACGGGATGATCGAGCAGGTCGAGCACCGCTTCCGACGGTCGGCAGAGTTTCGTGCCCTTGGGCGTTTGCACGATCGGTCGGTTGATCAGGATCGGATGCGCCAGCATGAAATCGATCAACTGGTCGTCGCTCCATTTCGGATCGGCAAGCCCAAGCTCCGCATAGGGAGTGCCCTTTTCCCGCAACAGCGCGCGAACCGGGATACCCATCGCGCTGATCAGTTCGATCAGCCGCGCCCGATCCGGCGGGTTCTTCAGATATTCGATGATCTGGGGCGCCTCGCCGCTTTGCCGGATCATTTCCAGCGTGTTGCGCGACGTGCCGCAAGCCGGATTGTGATAGATCGTGACGCTCACGTCCGCGCTTCCTTGTTGACGGCAACGGAAGGCTCAGCACCGGCCTCATACCAGCGGCGCGACGCCTTCACCAGGTAGACCACCGAGAGCATCACCGGCACCTCGACCAGAACTCCCACCACGGTGGCCAGCGCCGCCCCGGAGTTGAGACCGAACAGGCTGATGGCCGCGGCGACCGCAAGTTCGAAGAAGTTGCTGGCGCCAATCAGCGCCGCCGGCGCGGCAACGCACCAGGCCACGCCGAAGCGCCGGCTCAGCCAGTAGGCAAGCCCTGCGTTGAGATAGACCTGGATCAGGATCGGCACCGCGAGCAGCACGATCACCAGCGGCTGCGCGATGATCTGTTCGCCCTGAAAGCCGAACAGCATCACCAACGTGGTCAGCAGCGCGACCAGCGATACCGGCTGCAGCACATGCAGCGTCCGCTCTAGCGCCGCCGGCCCGGACCTCATCAGCGCACGCCGCCATAGCTGCGCAACAATGACGGGCACCACGATATACAACATCACCGAAATCAGCAGGGTCGCCCAGGGCACGGTGATCGAGGCGACGCCGAGCAAGAGACCGACCAGCGGCGCGAACGCAAATATCATGATAACGTCGTTAAGCGCGACCTGGCTCAAGGTGTAGTGCGGCTCACCTTCGCACAGGTTAGACCATACGAACACCATGGCCGTGCAAGGCGCTGCCGCCAGCAGAATAAGCCCGGCGATATAGGACGAAATTTGTGTCGATGGCAGCCATGGCGCGAAGAGATGGCCGATGAACAGCGAGCCCAGCAACGCCATCGAAAACGGTTTCACCGCCCAGTTGATGAACAGCGTCACGCCGACGCCGCGCCAGTGCTCCCGGACCTGGCCGAGCGCGCCGAAATCGATCTTCAGCAGCATCGGAATGATCATCAGCCAGACCAGCCCGGCCACCGGCAGATTGAC
>DATMRM010000382.1:0-2271 GCA_035566155.1 Steroidobacteraceae bacterium
ATTCGCACTCTCGGTGTAGACCTGAGTGGCGGCGGCATAGGTCGTGGCGCCGGCAGCGCCGGTGTGGAACACAATTTTGACACCGGTGTTGTCCGTCAGTGCGACATCCGGTGATCCGTCGTGGTTCAGATCGCCCACCGCGACCCAGTTGGCGCCACCCGAATACAGGCTGATCGGGTTGGCGAACGCGCCCGGTGAGCTCTGCAGGAACAGCGAGACATTGAAGTCGGCGGAGATCAGATCGGGCAACCCGTCGCCGTTCATGTCAGCGATCGCGAGCTGCGAGGCGCCGGGGGAATCGAGTACGAGTGGGGTGCTGAAGGTGCCGGGACTGCTCGCACTATTGAAGAACACGGCCAGCGTGCCGTCCTGGGAGTTCGCCGATACCAGATCCACGAGATGATCGCCATTCAGATCGGCCGCGCCCAGGTAGACCGGATCATTGCCATCGGGCGTCTGTGTCGGAGAGGTCGGATAGGACCCTGTGGTCAATGACAGATACGTCAGCAGGTTGCCCGGGTTCGGTGAATACCCGTTGTCGAGGGTGCTGGTCTCGACGATCGATGGCAGTGCGTTGTTGGCAAAGTTGCCGGCGACGAGGCCAAATGAAAGCTGACTGGCAGGCCCTGGCGGCAGGTAGGCAAGGCAGCTGTGGCAGAAGCCATCGCCGCAGCTGGAAAGGGCAAGCGCGGAAACGGTGGCAAGGGCGATGAGGGACGAGGCGCGCAGACTGATTCCGCCAGTAAGCGTCGTGATGTTGCCAGACATGGGTGCCTCCCATTCGATCCAAACCGGTACAACGACAACGGCCTAAAGCCTACGAGGTTGACGTTGCCAATGCCGCCTAATCTATCGAAGGGAATCGCTCACAGGGTGGCAAAAATTACCAGCAAATTCACGGTTTTCGATACTCGATGGTCAATTCCCGCCATGAACTCATCTGCTGCCCCCACCACATGCCGATCATGCGGACAAAATCGGCGCCGTGGGTGCCATGCCTGGCCGGATGCTCCTCAGGCAGCGCCTCCCAGCCCTGGTGTGTCACGGTCACGAGCGTGCCGGAGCGCGTGGCCGAGAATTCAACCTCGACGTCGGTGGACTCTTCCGGCGCGAAGTTTGCGTTGCGCCAGGAGAACGCCACACGGCTGGGCGGCTGCCAGACTCGCACGCGTCCGACTTCGAATACGCTCTGACCGTGCGGCGAGTCGATCGACTCGAACAGGCGCCCGCCCACCTGCGGCTCGATGCGAATGAATCCGCCGCGCTGTCCGGCGTGTCGAAATCTCGGCCCCCGACGCCACCATCGGTCGATCTCGCCGGTGAAGATTTCGAACGCCAGCGCCGGTGGTAGGTCGACGCGGATGCTGACGCGGGCACGCTGCGCGATCATGCTCTAAGATCCGCGCGACGAGCCTCGCCGTTCGGCGTGCGCTTTGAAGGCCTCAAGCTGAGTCTGCCACATCTCGTCCACCTGCTCGAGCCAGTCGCGAACCGGACCCAGGGCGCGCCGATCGACCGTAAAGACACGCACGCGTGCATCGTCCTCGCGGTACTGCTCGACGATGAGACCGGCCTTGCGCAGCACCCGCAGATGACGACTCAGCGCCGGAGGACTCATCTTGACCAGAATGGCCAGCTCGCCCGCCCGCCGACGCTTCTGCAGCAGCGCCCGAATCACAGCGCGGCGTGTCGGATCGGCCAGTGCCGCAAAGGTTGCGTCCAACAGATCAGGGCCCACGTCGTGAACTCACTGTCTCGGTGCACTGCGAACGCGCTGCACGATCCACCAGACGTGACCCTCAGGATCGAGTGCACCGTAGCTGCGATCCGCCCAGTACTCGGTGCCGTAGTCCTGCAGCGTCGGCTCCTCGATGATGCGTGCGCCGCGTGCGCGCGCATGAGCGCAGTGCGCATCGACATCATCGACGAAGAACATCAACGATTGCGTTCCCTTGCCGCCAAGCGATTTCGGACTGCGCAGCACGGTCTTCAGATGACGCGTACCCTGGGTATCCTCCTGCGCCACCATGATCAGACCTTCGCCATAGGTCAGCTCGCTATGCTCGATGCGGCCGTCCTGCCCTTCGACCTTGAGGCGCACTTCGAAACCAAATGCATCGCACAGCCAATCGATGGCGCGGGCAGCGTCCTGGTAGCACAGCGCGCTCGAAATGCGGGGCCAATCGGCCGGAGCAGCTTTCATACGCACCTCCAATCTTCCATATAGTTAAATGCATAGTTAAATATTAACGACATCGTTAACAATATGCA